>CAMPGR010000070.1 GCA_946885605.1 uncultured Pseudomonadota bacterium | reverse complement strand
ACCGTGAGGGTTCGACCCCCTCTCCCGGCACCACTCTGGACGAGTTAGCGCTGCAGGAACACCTCGACGTTGTCGATGAGCCGCGTCCTGCCGAGCCGAGCGGCGGCGAGCACGACGAGATCGCGATCGCCGGGAGCCGGAGGCTGCAGGTCCGCCTGGCGGCGCACCACCACGTAATCCGGCTTCCAGCCGTGATTCGCAAGCTCCGACATGCTGTGCAACTCGATGCGCTGGAAGTCGCGAGCCCCGGCCATGAGATCGTCGTGCGCATAACGCAGCACCTGGAAGAGCCGCGGGGCTTCGCGCCGCTCTTCCTCCGAGAGGTACGCGTTGCGCGAAGAGAGCGCGAGCCCGTCCGGCGCGCGCACGGTTTCCGCCGGGACGATCTCGATCGGCAGCGCGAACTGATGCACCATGTCGCGCAGCACGATGTACTGCTGGTAATCCTTCTTGCCGAACACGGCCGAATGCGGCATGACGAGATTGAACAGCTTGAGCACGACAGTCGCGACGCCGCGAAAGTGCCCGGGCCGATGCGCGCCTTCCAGTATGTGCTGCAGGTCCGAAGGCTCGACCACGAAAGTCTGCGTCTCGGGGTAGATTTCCTTTTCCGCGGGCGCGAACACCACGTCGACACCCACCTCGCGCAGCTTTGCGCAGTCGGCATCGAAAGTGCGGGGATAGCGGTCGAAATCCTCGCGCGGCCCGAACTGGAGCCGATTCACGAAGATGCTGACCACGGTGCGTGCGGCATGTCGCTTCGCGACTTCGATGAGCCGTATGTGGCCTTCGTGAAGATTGCCCATCGTCGGGACGAAGACGTTGTTCGGCTCGCGCTGCAAGCGTGCGCTAAGATCGGCAACCGAATGTACGACGTCCATCTCAGCTCGAGAACGAGTGCTCCGGCCCCGGATACGCCTTTGCCTTCACTTCGCGCACGTACATTTCCGCCGCACCCTGTATGGTTCCGGCAAGCCGCATGTAATTCTTCACGAACTTCGCTTTCTTGCCCGGATAGACGTCGAGCATGTCGTGCAGCACGAGCACCTGGCCCGAGCACTCCACGCCCGCGCCGATCCCGATCGTCGGCACGCGCACCGCGGCCGTGATGTCACCCGCCAGCGCTGCCGGGATCGCTTCGAGCACGATCATGCCGGCGCCCGCCTGCTCGAGCAGCTTCGCCTCGTCGAGCATGAGCTGCGCTGCGGCGTCACCCTTCCCCTGCACCCGGTAGCCGCCCAGCTGATGCACCGATTGCGGCGTCAAGCCGAGATGGCCGCATACCGGGATGCCGCGCCGGGTGAGGAACTCGATCGTTTCCAGCATGGGCTTCCCGCCCTCGATCTTCACCATGTGCGCGCCGGACGCCATGATTTCCGCGGCATTCCGGAACGCTTCCTGCGCCGAGATCTGAAACGTGCCGAACGACATGTCGCCGATGATGAACGCGCGCTTGGCGCCACGCGCGACGCATGCCGTGTGGTAGACGATATCGCGAAGTGTAACGGGGAGCGTCGATTCGTGGCCCTGGAGCACCATGCCGAGCGAGTCACCGATCAGCAGCGATTCGACGCCCGCCTCCTCCAGCAACGCGGCGAAGCTCGCGTCGTAGCAGGTGAGCATCGTGATCTTGTTGCCCTCCTGCGCCATCTTCTGCAGGGCGTTCAGGGTGATTCTCATGATTTCAGTTTCCGAGGGAGAAGAATTCGCGGGGGCCGCGCATGGCGCTGATGCGCTCCAACAATAAATCAAAATCGCCCGGAGAATCAACAAAGTTCAGATTCTCCGAGTTGACGATGAGCAGCGGCGCGGCGCTGTACTGATAGAAGTAGCGCATGTAGGTCTCGGCAAGTCGCGCGAGATATTCCTCCGGCATACCCCGCTCGTACGCGACCGCCCGGCGCCGCACGCGCTCGATGAGCGTCTCGGTGCTCGCCTGCAGATAGATGACGAGATCGGGCACCGGCGCCTGCGGCTTGAGTTGCGTGTAGATCTGTTCGTAGAGCTTGAGCTCGTCGTCGCCCAGAATCAGCCGCGCGAACAGCGGATCCTTGTCCAGCATGAAGTCCGCGATCGTGACGCGCTCGAAGAGGTGCGACTGGCGCAGCGCCCGCACCTGGTTCACGCGCTGGAAGAGGAAGAAGAGCTGCGCGGGAAGCGCGTAGCGCTCGGTGTCCTGGTAGAAGCGGGGCAGAAACGGGTTCGCCTCGGGATCCTCGAGCAAGAGTCCCGTGCCGCAGCGCTCGCTCATGAGACGCGCAAGGCTGGTCTTGCCGGCGCCGATCGGGCCTTCCACGACGACGTAGCGATACTTTTCGGGCAGGCTCATCGCGCCCCGGCCCCGCCCAGCCGCACGACACTCTTCGTGTCGACGTTCTGCAGCAAATCCCTCGCACGCCCGCGGCCCGGCACGTCCGCATCCGGCGCGATTTCGGCAAGCGGCACCACGACGAATGCGCGCTCGTGCAGCCGGGGATGCGGAATGGCAAGGCCGGGCTCGCGCACGACCTCGCCGCCGTAGAGCAGCACGTCGAGGTCGAGCGTGCGTGGCGCATTCGGGAATTCGCGCACGCGTCCATGCGCGCGTTCGATGGCGAGGAGCCCGTCGAGCAGCGCCCGCGGCGCAAGCTCGGTTTCGATCTCTGCCACCGCGTTCACGAAGTCGGGCTGATCGGGGTAGCCGACCGGTGCGCTGCGGTACAAGGAGGATGCGCGGGTGAGGCGCGTTGCGCTGAGGGCGTCGATTTCACGCAAGCCGGCGCGGATCTGCGCCTGCGGATCGTCGAGGTTGCTTCCCAGCGCGACGAAGGCGGTAATGGAAGCGTTGGCCTTTGTTGCCCTCACGTCGGCGACCTCCCGCGCACGAGCACCGCCAGTTGCGGCGTGCGATCCCCGCCCGTCACCGTGCAGCCCTCACTATCCTTCGACCTTCGCACGCGCGCCCTCGTCCCTGGCTTTTCTTCTGCGCCGACGGCGCCGTTTTCTCGGCTCGCTCTCGCGCACCAGCATCTCGGCGCGCTCGGTCTCGCCCGCGCGCTGAAAGCGCGTCCACCATTCGCCGATAGCGGCGTCCACTTCTCCGCTTTCACAGCGCAGCAGCAGGAAATCGTACGCGGCGCGGAAGCGCGGGTGCTGCAGCAGGCGAAACGGCCGCTGCCCCGCGCGATGCAGAAACCGCGGCTGCAGCGCCCAGATCTCCTTCATGTCCGCGCTGAAGCGGCGCGGTATTGCGAGCTGCTCCGCCTGGGCCTGCATCACCTGGTCCATCGCCTGATAGAGCGCGGGAACGGGCGGCACGTCCCTTCCTTCTATGCTCTTCCAGGCGGCGAGCACTTCGTGCCATAGGAGCGCAGCGAAGAGAAAAGACGGAGAGACTGACTTGCCGGTGCGTATGCGCTCATCGGTCGTCTGCAGAGCGAGCATGACGAAACGCTCGCCCAGGGGCTGCTCGAGTATCACGTCGAGGAGCGGCAAGAGCCCGTGGTGCAGCCCTTCCTTGCGCAGCTGCATGATGCCCTCGACCGCGTGTCCCGAGAGAAGCAGCTTCAGCATCTCGTCGAAGAGCCGCGACGGCGGCACGTTCGCCAGCAGATTGGCGAGCGTGCGGATGGGCTTCCGGCTGCGAGGCTCGATCTCCAGCCCGCGGCTCGCCGCGAGCCGCACCGCGCGCAACATGCGCACGGGGTCCTCGCGATAACGCTGCTCGGGATCGCCGATCATTCGCAGCGTGCGCTTGCGCAGATCGTCCACCCCGCCGTGATAGTCCCAGATCTCCTGGGAGGCGGGATCGTAGAAGAGCGCGTTGAGGGTGAAATCGCGCCGGGTCGCATCCTGTTCCTGCGTCCCGAACACGTTGTCGCGCAGCAGCCGCCCGTGCTCGTCGGAGAGGCGGCCCGCGTCGTTCTCGAGCGCCTGTCCGCCGCGGAAGGTGGATACTTCGACTGTTTCCGCGCCGCACAGCACGTGCACCAGCCGGAAACGCCGGCCGATGATGCGCGAGCGGCGAAAGAGCGATCGCACCTGCTCGGGCGTGGCGTTCGTCGCCACGTCGAAGTCCTTCGGCTCGCGGCTCAGGAGCACGTCGCGCACCGCGCCACCGACGACAAAGGCCGCGAAATTGTGCTCCTGCAGCGTCTGCGTCACCTTCAGCGCGCACGGACTGATGCGCTCGCGCGCGACGCCGTGCACGCTGAAGGGCACGATCCGCGGCTGCTTCGGCTTGAAAATGCGTCGGGAGAAAACCCGGCCGATGAGTTTGGTGATCATTATTCGGGGGAGGCGAGCGTCCAGAGGCTCTCCAAACAAATCGAGCGGCGCTTCATGAACTGAAGCGTCCGCTCGATCTGCAGCAGACGGAATTATACATGGGGCACGAAATAGCTGCCTTCTCCGTCCCCGAGCTCCGTGAGACGGCAGCCGTACAGGCGTTCCAGGTTGTCGCGCGTCAGCATATCGCGCGCCGGTCCCGCACGCGCCTCGCCATCGTCTTGGAGCAGCAGCGCGTGCGTGCAGTAACGGCCGGGCCACAATGCATCATGCAGTACCATCGCAATGCCGCGCTCCGTGCGCCGCGCAAGGCGGCGGAACAGCGCGAGGGTGCGCACCTGATGGTTGAGATCGAGGTGCTGCAGCGGCTCGTCGAGGAGATAAAAATGCGGCGCCTGCGCGACAAGCTGCGCAATGCGGGCGCGCTGGCGTTCGCCGCCCGACAAGGTCTCGAAGCGCCGCCCGGCAAGCGCTGCAAGCGCGACCGCATCGAGGGCGGCCCGCGCAGCCTCCTCGTCTTCGCTGCCCCAGCCCGACCACGGCGAGGCGTGCGGGAAGCGCCCAAGGAGCACGTACTCCCGCACGCTGCCCCAGAAGCGTCCTTCTTCATGCTGGAGCAGCAGCCCGATTTCCTGCGCGCGCTCCCTCTCCGCACGCGAATTCACCGGACGGCCATTCAGCCGCACGCGGCCGTCTTCCTGGTGCCGCAGCCCCGCCAGCGTGTGCAGCAACGTCGTCTTGCCGCTCCCGTTACGACCGAGCACGGCCCACATCTCGCCGGGCGCGATCGCGAAGCTGACGCCGCGACAGAGCGTGCGCCCGGGCACGGACAGCGCAAGATTTTCACAGCTCAGCGCCTGCAACATGGCGAAGCGTCCTCACGGAGTGCGCTTGAGCAGGACGAGCATAACCGGCACGCCGATCAGCGCGGTCAGGACGCCGACCGGCAACTGCTGGGGCGCCCACACCGTGCGCGACGCGGTGTCGGAGAGCGTAAGTACGCCGCCGCCCAGCAGCACGGCGAGCGGGAGCAGCGCGCGATGGTCGGCGATACCCAGAAGCCGTATCGCGTGCGGCGCCATGAGACCGATAAAACCTATCGCACCGCCCAGCATGACGGCCGCGACAGTCGCGAGCGCGGCAGTCAAAAACACCCCGATGCGGAGCGACACGACCGCGACGCCAAGGGTGCGCGCTTTGGTCTCCCCCAGAGCGAGGAGGTCGAGCCGCGTCGCGTAACCGATGCCCAGCGCCATGACGAGCGCGAGCACTATCCAGGCCGGCGTAGGATTGCCCGCATCGCTCAGGTCACCCATCAGCCAGTACAGCATGCCCTTCACCTGGGCCTCGGGCGCCATGACGAGGAGGAGGCTCACCGCGGCCGAAAACCCGGTCGCAAGCACGACACCGGTCAAAAGCAGGCGGTAAGCGTTCGCCTCGCCGCTGCGAAAGCCGAGCCCGAACACGATCACAATCGCCGCGAGCGCGCTCGCGAGCGCGGCGGCGTTGGTCGCCACGGGTCCGCCTCCCAGCGTGAGCGCGATCAGCGCGCCGAGCGAGGCGCCGCTCGACACGCCGAGGATATAGGGGTCGGCAAGCGCGTTACGCAGCAGGACCTGCAACAGCGCGCCCGCAAACGCGAGGAGACCGCCGCACGCAAAAGCCGCGAGCACGCGCGGTGCACGCAGTTCCCATATGACGTCGTGCACCAGCCCCGGCGTCGGCCTGACGACGGCGCCGACAACCTGCTGCACCGACACCGGGAAGGCCCCGCACAACAGCCCGGCAAGCACGCTCGCCGCTGCGGCAAGCGCCAGGAGCGCGAAGAGCGCGGCGCGGGACATCACTCGAGGTGGATGATCGGCCAGCCGTGCGACTCGGCGTGCGCGTGCAGCGTATCGTCGGGATCGACGGCGACGGGGTGCGTCACGCGCATGAGCAGCGGCAGATCGTTGAGCGAGTCGCTGTAGAACCACGATTCACGGAACGAGGCGAGCGTGCGGCCGTGCGTGGCGAGCCATGCCTCGAGCCGCGTCACCTTGCCCTCTCGAAAGCACGGCGCCCCGACGACTCCCCCGGTAAATTGTCCGTTCCGCTCTTCGGGTTCCGTCGCGATGAGATTTTCGATCCCGAATTCGCGCGCAATGGGCCGGGTGACGAAGCTGTTCGTCGCGGTGATCACCACCCGAAGCTCGCCGGCGTGACGCGCAACCAGATCCCTGGCGCTCGCGCGGATGATGGGCAGCACCTTCAGCGCCATGAATTCGCCGTGCCAGGTATCGAGCTGCATCCTCGGGTGCCGCGACAATGGCTTCAGCTGAAAATCGAGAAACTCGTGTATGTCGAGCGTGCCGGCCTTGTACTGGTCGTAGAACGCCTGGTTGCGCGCTTCGTACACTTCGCGGTCGAGCACGCCCTGTTCGATGAGAAACTGCGCCCACTCGAAGTCGCTGTCGCCGGCGAGCAGTGTGTTGTCGAGGTCGAACAGGGCGAGACTATCGCTCATTTGAGGATTCCGTATTGCTCGTCGTGACGTCAAACGATTGCAGCAGCTCACGGGCAAGCGCCACCGTCACCGGACGCTTCGCCTCCATGGAATGGCGGTCGAGGGCATCGAGCAGCGCGAACAGCGTGGAGAGGTCGCGCGGCACCCGGGTCATGAGGTAGCCGCACACGTCCTCCCCCAGAGCAAACCCGCGCTTCACGGCGCGCTGCCGCAGCGCCTGCATCTTTTCGTCGTCGGAAAGCGCCTGCACTTCGTAGGTCAAGCCCCAGGCGAGCCGGGTGAGAAGATCCTGCCGCAGCGGAAGCCGGGCCGGCGGCACGTTGCCGCTTACGAGGAGCGCGTGCTTCCCTTCGCGCATGGCGTTGCAGACGTTGAATAGCGCGACCTGAGCGACAGCGTCGAGGCGCTCCACATCGTCCAAGGCGACGAAGCCACGGCAGGCGAGATCTTCGGGGATGCGTGTATCCTGCTCGCATGCCAGATAGACTGCTTCCACACCGGCTGCGCGCGCTGCGCTCACCGCAGCTTTGAGCAGGTGGCTGCGGCCGCTTCCGGGCGCGCCCCAGAGATAGATGAGGCGCTCCGCGGTATGGCCGCTCGCGAGATTCCGCACATTGTGCAGCAGCTCCGCGTTCCGCCCCGGGATGAATGCAACGAGCGTCGGGGGCGCGATCGTGCCGAAGTCGAATGCGAGCTGCTTCATCGCACAAGCGCGCCGCGCGGTGCGCGGCGCGCGTGCCAGAATCGCGTGCGGGGCAGCGCATCGACGGAACGCCGGGATTCCATTTACGGTAAAATTCTCGAAGCCAACAGGCGCTACGGAAGGACGTGCAGGACCACGAAGGACGGTATGCTGCGGGCCGCCTTTCCGGGCGCCGCATATGTTAGCCCAATTCGTGCCGACGCCGGGCAAATTTCGATCGCACGCCTGTTGCCGTGCGCGGCGCGACCAACGCGGAATGCCAAATTGCCCAATAGCCAGCCACCGAGACCCCTCACCTACCGCGACGCCGGTGTAGACATCGATGCAGGCGATGAGCTCGTGGAGCGCATCAAACCGTTCGCCAAGCGCACGCTGCGCGAAGGCGTGCTCGCCGGCATCGGCGGTTTCGGCGCGATGTTCGAAATCTCGCGGAATTATCGCGAGCCCGTAATCGTTTCGGGCACGGACGGGGTGGGCACCAAGCTCAAGCTTGCGTTCGAGCTGAAGCGCCACGACACGATCGGCATCGATCTCGTCGCAATGAGCGTGAACGACATCCTCACCTCCGGTGCGGAGCCGCTCTTCTTCCTCGATTACTTCGCATGCGGCACGCTCGACGTCGCGACGGCGACGGAGGTGATCAAGGGCATCGCGGCGGGATGCGAGCAGGCGGGCTGCGCGCTGATCGGCGGCGAGACCGCTGAAATGCCGGGCATGTATCCCGCGGGCGAATACGATCTCGCCGGCTTTGCGGTGGGGATCGTCGAAAAGAGCGAGATCATCGACGGCACGCTGATCGCCGAAGGCGATGTCGTGCTCGGGCTCGCGAGCAACGGCGCGCATTCCAACGGCTACTCGCTCATCCGCAAGATCCTGCAGGCGCGGAACATCGATCTCGCCGCGGAGCTCGAGGGGCGAGCCTTGAGCGACCTCATACTCGCGCCCACCCGCATCTACGTAAAGCCGATGTTGAAGCTGATGAAGGGCGTGAACGTGAAGGGGATCGCGCATATTACGGGCGGCGGCTTGATCGAGAACCTGCCGCGCATCCTCCCCGGCGGGCTTGCCGTGCACATCGAGCGCGGCGCGTGGCCGGTGCCGCCGCTCTTCACCTGGCTCAAGCAGCAGGGCAACGTGTCCGATCGCGAGATGTTCCGCGTGTTCAACTGCGGAATCGGCATGGCGATCGTCGTGAGCCCGGCTGAAGCCGCGAAGGCGGAGACATTGCTCGCCGAAGCGGGCGAAACCGCCTGGCGCATCGGCGCCGTGTGCCGGCGTCGCGGCAACGGCCCGCAGACCGTGATCGGCTGATCGGCAGGCGACATTCGGCACCTTGCGCGAGGGAGATGGATGCCATGAAGCGCATCGTGATACTGATCTCCGGGCGCGGCAGCAACATGGAGGCGCTGCTCAATGCCGACCTCCCGGCGCGCATTGCGGCGGTCGTGAGCAACAACCCGGGGGCGGCGGGACTCTCGACCGCGCGGGCGCGCGGTGTGTCGTGCGCCGTGGTGGACCATCGGGCATTCAGCGAGCGTGCCGCGTTCGACGAGGCGCTCGCGGCGGAAATCGACGCTCACCAGCCCGACCTCATCGTGCTCGCAGGATTCATGCGCATCCTCACGAGCGGCTTCGTGGACCGCTATTCGGGCCGGATGCTGAATATCCACCCCTCGCTTCTGCCCGCGTTTCCCGGTCTCGATACACACCGCCGCGCGCTGGACGCTGGTGTGCGGCTCCACGGGTGCACGGTGCATTTCGTGACGGCCAATCTCGATCTCGGACCGATCGTCATTCAGGCCGCCGTGCCAGTGCTCCCGGGAGATACGGAGGCCGGCCTCGCGGCGCGAGTGTTGCGGGAGGAGCACCGCATTTACCCGCAGGCGGTGCGGTGGTACTGCGAAGGGCGGCTTAAGCTGGGTTCCGGAGGGGAAGTTCGACTCGAGGCGGCGAAGGCGGCAGACGGCGTGCTGATTTCTCCGTCGCTCGATGCATGAGGCGTAAGCTCGCCGCAATGCTGTTGAAGCGTCTTGCAGTGGGGCTTGCGGCACTCGCCGCCGCCACGGTCAGCGCCTTCTCGACGGGAACGGCTCCTGTATCCGTCGCGGTGAACTACAACGTCCTGCGCAATGGGCTGCATGTTGCCGTAGTCAACGAGCGTTTCGAATCGAGCGCGGGCCACTATCGCATCGTCAGCAGGAGCACCGCGGTCGGTATTGCGGCTCTGATCAAGCCCCGACCCGTTACGCTGACGAGTGCTGGACGCGTGACCCCTGAGGGCCTTAAGCCCGAGCAGTTCGAAGGATCGCGCGGCGCCGACGATCCGAGACAGGCGAGCGCCGATTTCGACTGGTCGGGCGGGAGCCTTACCTTGCGGCACGACGGCAAGGCGCAGCGCGTCGAGCTGCCGACCGGCACTCAGGACCGGCTCTCCGCCATGTACCAGTTCATGTTCTACAGCTATGGGGAACAGCGTGAACTGCGCTTTCCGATGACGAACGGGCGCAAGCTCGACCGCTATCGGTATGCCATCAAGAGCGAGGAGGAAATCGACACCTCGCTCGGCCGCATGAAGACGCTGCACCTCGTCAAGCAACGCGAGCCGGACGATTCCGAAACTGAAATCTGGCTTGCGCCCGCGCAGCGTTATCTGCCGGTCAAAATGCTGATCGTGGAGAGCGACGGCGTGCGCTACGAGCAGTTCGTCACCCACCTCGACATCCGGCCGTGACGCCCCCCGCGCTTACGCCGCGATTTCTCGCCGCGGCGGTGCTTTCCCTCATCGTGCACGCGGCATTGATGTCGGGCGGATGGCTGCAGGCTCCGACGCCAAAGTTGCCGCCCGACATGCCGCTCGAAGCCCGGCTTGTGCCCCCCGCACCCGCGCCGCCGCCACCGTCATTGCAGCCCGCCTCGAAACCGCCCGAGCCGCGCCTCATGCGTGCGCCGCGTCCTCGCGCTACGCCGAGGCCTACTCCGCCGGTTGCGACGGCGCCATCAAGCTCCTCCTATTCGCTGCCTCAGTCGATCGCAGCGGAGGATTCCCTCGAGCCGCCGGTGCCTGACGCAGCCCCCGCATCGGCAGAACGGTCGGTGGAATCAGCGGATTCCGCTCCCGCGGCCCAGCAACCTCCGCAACCCGTCAGGGCACTGCCGCGGAAAGGACGCATCGCGTACACCGCGTATTTCGGGGAGGACCGTTTCGCCGTCGGCAAGACCGTGCAAACGTGGGAGGCCGACAGCGAGGGCTACAAGCTGGGAAGCGTCTCGGAAACCACCGGCATCGTGGAACTCTTTCGGTCGCAGCGGCACATTTATCTGAGCGAAGGCCGCTTCACCGCGCGCGGCCTGCAACCGCGAAAGTTCTTCATGAGCCGGACTCGCCGCGGACGCACCGAAGCGGCACAGGCATTGTTCGACTGGGACGCGGGCACGCTCACCTTCGGCCGGGTCCCGCAGCGGCGCACGGCGGCTCTCCCCGCCGGTGCACAGGACATCGTGAGCTTCATGTATCAGCTTGCGCTTTCCCCTCCCGCGCCGGGCCGCGTACGGCTTCCGATCACAAACGGGTCGCGGTTCGAGACCTACGATCTCGAGGTGCTCGAAGTGGAGCGCATCGAAACACCGCTCGGCATCCTGCGCGCGTTGCCCGTGAAACAAGTGCCGCGTCCCGGTGACGAGAGCGTCGCGATCTGGCTCGCAGTCGATTATCGCCATCTGCCCGTGAAGATACGCTTCTTCGACGACAGGGGCCGGCTCGCCGGCGAGCAGGTCGTGGACGCGATCGAGGTGAGCGAAGAGTGAAGCCGGTACAGCGCCATCAGCTCGATGCGGCCACCCAGGCGCTCGGCACGGTGCTTACTTTCGAGCGGCCGGCGGACGTCGTGCTGCACGATTTCTTCAGAAGCCGTCCGGCGCTCGGCTCGCATGACCGCGCATTCGTCGCAGAGTCGGTCTTCGGCGTGTTGCGGAGGAAGCGCCTCGTCGATCTCGTAGCCCCCCACGCGACGCCGCGCCGCATGCTGCTCGCCTATCTCGCCCGGGTCGGCGGCATGAGCGTGCGTGAGCTCGCGCCGCTCTTGGCGCGCGAGGAAACGGAAGCGGTGAGCCGCATGAAGGCGGTGCCGCTCGACGATCTGCCGCTGGGCGTCGCCGCGGAGCTTCCCGACTGGGTCGTCGAGCGCCTGCACGCGCGCACGCCGGACGCGGAAATTCTCGCGCTGGGGCGGGCACTCCAGGAACCTGCGCCGCTCGACCTCCGCGTCAACACGGTGCGCGCACGCCGCGAAGCGGTGCTCGCCGAGCTCGCGAAAGCGGGCATCGACGCGCATCCGACGCCTTACTCTCCGGCCGGCATCCGTGTGCGGGGCAAGCCGCCCATCAACCGCCACCCGCTCTTTCTCGATGGATCGATCGAAGTGCAGGACGAGGGGAGCCAACTGCTCGCTTATGCCGTCGCGCCGCGCCGCGGCGAGCTCGTCGTCGATTTCTGCGCCGGCGCGGGCGGCAAGGCGCTCATGCTGGGCGCACTCATGCATTCGCACGGGCGCGTTTATGCGTTCGACGTGTCCGAGCGGCGCCTTGCGCGCCTCAAGCCGCGGCTCAAGCGCTCGGGGTTGAGCAACCTTCATCCGATTGTCATCGCAAGCGAGAACGACGCGAAGGTAAAGCGGCTCGCGTCCCGGGTGGACCGCGTGCTCGTCGATGCGCCGTGCAGCGGGCTCGGCACGCTGCGCCGGAATCCGGACCTCAAGTGGCGCCAGACGCCGGCAAGCGTCGAGGAACTCGTCCGCAAGCAGGCCTCGATCCTGGCGGCGGCGGCAAGGCTCGTCAAACCGGGCGGGCGGCTGGTGTACGCCACCTGCAGCCTGCTCGCGGAAGAGAACGAGGAGATCGTGACGGGCTTTCTTGGGGGCCGCGCAGATTTCGAGCGCCTCGATTGCGGGGAGCTCATGCGCGCTCAGCGCATCGATCTCGATACCGGAGGGTATCTCGAGCTTCGGCCGCACGTCCATGGCACCGACGGCTTCTTCGCCGCGGCCATGCTGCGCAAGGCTTGATGCCCCTACACCGCAGGGCCCGAGGGCGCTGCGAAGAGCCGCTCGACTTCGCCCGCAGGCAGCGGCCGGCCGAAGAGGTATCCCTGCGCTTCGTCGCAGCGCAGGAGCCGCAGGAGATTCGCCTGCTCCTGCGTCTCCACGCCTTCCGCCACCACTTTGAGACTCAGGGCGCGGGCAAGCGAAATGACCGCGGATACGACGGCCATATGTTCGGAGCTGTCCGACATCGCGGCAATGAAGGAGCTGTCGATCTTCAAGGCCGTGACGGGAAGCTTCGCGATATAGCTGAGCGACGAATAACCGGTGCCGAAATCGTCGAGCGAGATCCCTACTCCGAGCGACCGGATAGCGGAGAGTTTCTCGATGCTGCGGCCGATGTCCTCCATCACCATGCTCTCGGTGATTTCGAGGTCGATATGGCGCCCCGACACGCCACCCGCCTCCACCGCTTTGCGCACGTCGTTCGCAAACTGCTCCTGCCGCAACTGGATCATCGACACGTTCACCGCAATGCGCGGCGCCGGCAGCCCGCGCTTGCGCCACGCGGCGTGATCCGCGATGGCCTTACCGAGCGCCCAGCGTCCCACGTCCAGGATCATCCCTGTCTCCTCGAGGATGGGGATGAACCGCTCCGGCGATACGAGGCCGAGCTCGGGGCTCGCCCAGCGCAGCAATGCCTCGAGCCCGCTCAGCGCGCCGGTGGCGAGGTCGATCTTGGGCTGGTAGTGCAACACGAACTGCTCTTCCTGTATGGCAACCCGCAGCCGGTTCTCGAGAGTGAGCCGCTCGGCAACCTGCGCGTTCATCTGAGGGGCGTAGAAGAGGAAGCGCTCGCCGCTGCGCTTCGCGTTCTTGAGCGCAGTTTCGGCATTCGTGCACAGGATGCCCGCCTCGCGTCCGTCGCCCGGCGAGAGTGCTACGCCGGCTTTCACGGGGATGTGCAACCCCTGCGAGTCCACCATGAACGGCTGCGCGGCCACGGCAATGAGCCGCTTTTCGAGAAGATGCGCGACCTCGGAGACCTCCCTGATGTTTGCCACCACGACAGCAAAGAGGTCGGCATTGATGCGCGCGACCGTGGCATGCTCCGGCACCGCCGCGGAGAGCCGGGTCGCCAGCTGCTTCAGCACGAGGTCACCGGCCGCTACGCCGAAGGTCTCGTTGACCGTCCTGAAACGTTCGAGGTCGATCATCAGCGCCGCAACGCTTTGCTTCTCGCCGCCCGCGTGCAGGAGCTGGCCGACGCGATCGTAAAAAAGCGTGCGGTTGGGAAGCCCGGTGACCCCGTCATAGTAGGCGAGATAATCGAGGCGGTCGGTCTTCGCGATGTGGTCGAGCGCGAACGATATGTCCGCGGAAAGCTCCGCGAGCAGCTTCATTTCCTCGTGGTCGAAGACGCCCGCCTCGTCGGCGTACAGGGTAAGCAACCCGACGCTATCCCGGCCTACGACGAGCGGCAGCACGACGAACGAGCGAAAACCCTGCTCGAGGGTTTCCTGCGCTCTGACCAGTCGCTTGTCGGAAGCGACGTCGTTGACGACCACGGGCTTACCCGAGCGCGCTGCGATGCCGGAGATGCCCTGGCCCTCCGGCACATCGGCGCGCACGGAAAGCTTGAGGCGCCCGAGAAAGCCGTCCTCCTTGCCCATCCACGCAACCGGCCGGATTTCGAGCGTCTGCGCATCGATCAAACCGACCCATGCGAGCTTGAAGCGGCCGTCCTCCACCGCGATACGGCATGCTTCGCTGAACAGTTCGTCGCGGCTGCGCACCCTGACGATAGTGGAGTTGATCCCGGAGAGCACGGCATGAATCCGGCTCAACCGCGCGATCTTCTGCTCCTGTTTCTTGCGCTCGGTGATGTCCATCATCGCGCCGATCATGCGAACCGCCTTGCCGTTCGCATCGCGCACGACGTAGCCGCGATCGAACACGTGCGCGTACTCCGTGTAGGCGCGCAAAAAACGGTATTCGCCGGACCAGAAGTTTCCCGCCCCGTGGAACACGGCCTGGAGCTCCGTGAAAACCCGCTCCCTGTCGTCCGGATGAATGCGCTCCATCCACCAGCTCGCGTCGCTCCCGATTTCGTCCAGGGAGTAGCCGAACAGCGTTTGCGTGCTCTCGTTCCACCAGACCTTCCCGGACAGGAGGTCCCAGTCCCAGATGGCGTCGTTCGTGGCGCGCGCGACGATCTGAAAGCGCTCCTCGCTTTCCCTCAACTGCGCCTCCGCGCGGCGCCGCTCATTACGCTGTGCCACTTCCTGCAATGCGCGCTGCACCGCCGGGGCGAGCCTGCGCAGGTTGTTCTTGAGGACGTAATCGACCGCGCCGCGCTTGAGCGACTCGATCGCGCGCTCCTCGCCTATCGTGCCCGAAACGAAGATGAAGGGAATGTCGGAGCGCTTCTCGCGCGCAATGTCGAGCGCGGCGAGACCGTCGAATGCAGGCAGGGTGAAATCGGACAGGATCAGATCGGGACGGAATTCGTCGAGCGTCCGGACGAAAGCCTCTTGCGTCTGAACCCGCCGTGCCGTGCAGGAGACGCCCCCCCGCTGCAGCTCCTTCACCGCGAGTTCCGCGTCGGTCGCCACGTCCTCGACCAACAAGATCTTCAGTGTGCCGGACACGCTTGGCTTATTTGGATTGAGTCAGAGTGCGGCGCATCTACCGCGAGCTGTGAAGGCTGCCATTGTATAACGGAGCGTCCGGCTGATTAATTCCCATTCCGTACAAAGCATTGCGTGGCCGGCACGCGTCCGCGAAGGCACAGGGCGCAGAAATTCTTTGCCAAATCATAGAACTTCTGTAAACTGCCCCGTTCTAATTCTGCTTTCAAAGAGGAGGTTCATGGTTACAGGGGTGCTGGATCTGCCGTGGTGGGGATATGTTATTTATACCCTCGTCCTTACCCACATCACCATAGCGGCAGTCACGATCTTTCTACACCGCCATCAGGCGCATCGCGCCCTCGACCTCCATCCCCTGCCCAGCCATTTCTTCCGCTTCTGGCTGTGGATCACGACCGGTATGGTGACGAAGGAGTGGACCGCAGTTCACCGGAAGCATCATGCCAAGTGCGAATCGGAAGACGATCCCCACAGCCCCCAGATCGCGGGAATAAACAAGGTGCTCTGGCAGGGCACCGAGCTCTACCGCAAGGAGACTCGCAACGCGGAGACGCTCGAAAAATACGGGCACGGAACTCCCGACGACTGGATCGAGCGCCATCTCTATTCCCGGCACGCCTTGCTCGGGATTTCGTCGATGCTGGTGATCGATCTCGTCCTCTTTGGCTTTATCGGCCTCACGATCTGGGCGGTGCAAATGCTGTGGATCCCGTTTTTCGCCGCCGGCGTGATCAACGGCATCGGGCATTACTGGGGCTACCGCAACTTCCAGCCTGAGGACGCAAGCCGCAACATCGTGCCGTGGGGCATACTGGTTGGCGGCGAGGAGCTGCACAACAACCATCACGCCTACGCGAGCTCGGCGCGCCTCTCGAACCGCTGGTTCGAATTCGACATCGGCTGGCTCTACATCCGCATGCTGGAAACAGTGGGTCTCGCGCAGGTGAAGAAAGTGGCGCCGAAGGTGAGGCTCGTGGCCGCCAAGGCGCAATGCGATCTCGCCACCGTGCAGGCCGTCGTGACGCACCGCTACGAAGTGCTCGCAAAGTACGCCAAGACGCTGCGGCGCACCTGCGCGGCGGAGATGCGGGCACTTCGCGCGCGGGCGGTGAGCGTGGATCGCGCTACCCTCAAACGCTGGCTGCACATCGATGCGCGTGCTTTGCCGACCGTCGAGCGCGCGAGGATGAACGAGGTGTTGAGCAAGAGCAGCGTGCTCAACACGGTGTACACCATGAGGCAGGAGCTTGCGGCGCTGTGGCAGCGTTCCAGCGCCTCGAAAGAGCAGCTGGTGAGCCATCTCGAGGACTGGTGCCGGCGCGCCGAAGCGAGCGGCATCGCGGCGCTGCAGGAGTTCAGCCGCCAGCTGAGGTGCTACGCCTGAAGGACCTGGGAGCGAGGACCAACAAAAAAGCCCGCTTTGAGCGGGCTTTTTGCTAACCGGCAGCGGCCGATCACTTGATCTTCGCTTCCTTGTAGATCACGTGCTTGCGCGCCACCGGATCGTACTTCTTGATCTCGATCTTGTCGGGCGTGGTGCGCTTGTTCTTGGTGGTCGTGTAGAAGTGCCCAGTGCCGGCTGTCGATTCGAGCTTGATCTTTTCACGCATCTCGCATCTCCTTAGATCGCTTCACCACGTGCGCGCATTTCCGCGAGCACGGCGTCGATGCCTTTCTTGTCGATCGTACGCAGCCCTGCCTGGGACACCCGCAGGCTCACCCAGCGGTTCTCCTTCTCGACCCAGAAACGACGGTACTGCAGGTTCGGCAGAAAACGCCGCCGCGTCTTGTTGTTGGCGTGGGAGACATGGTTTCCCAGCATCGGCTTCTTGCCCGTAACCTGACACACGCGTGCCATGGCGAATCGCTCCAGTCTTTCGAAAGATTCGGATTTTACACGGGTTTCCGGCTCCGGCTCAAGCCGGCCGTGCTTTCAGAGGAGCCCGCGTTCGGCGAACGACATGGCGGCACCCGCGCCGATCACGAAATGATCGAGCACCCTCACGTCGACGAGCGCCAACGCCTGTTTCAAGGCCTGCGTCAGCGCCTCGTCCGCACGGCTCGGCTCGGCAACGCCGGAAGGGTGGTTGTGCGCGAAGATCAGCGCCCCGGCGTTGTGATGCAGCGCGCGCTTCACGATTTCCCGCGGATAGACGCTCGTCTGCGTCAGCGTGCCGCGAAACAGCTCCTCCACCGCCAGCACCCGATTCTGCGCGTCGAGGAACACGCCCACGAACACTTCGTGCGGCCGGTCCTGCAGCTTCAAGCGAAGGTAGTCACGCACCGCCTGCGGCGAGCCGAGCACGGTGCCGCGCGCAAGCTGCTCCCGAAGCGAGCGGCGCGCCATCTCGAGCACGGCCTGCAGCTGCACGTACTTGGCGCTTCCCAAGCCGGGGATTGCACAAAAGCGCGCGCCGTCGGCAGCGCACAAGGCGGACAAGGAGCCGAAAGATGTGAGCACTTCCCGTGCGAGATCCACCGCGCTCTTGCCTTTCACCCCGGTGCGTAAAAAGATGGCGATCAGCTCGGCGTCGGAAAGCGCCTCCGCCCCCTTTCCCAGCAGTTTCTCACGTGGCCTCTCGCCGAGTGGCCAATCGGTGATCGCCATGGTCTCAATTTCCGGTAACAAGTAAGCCGATCAACGCTCTACCACCCTTGCCGGTTTACTCTTCACCGCGTACGGGTGCCGGTTTACCGCTTACCGTTCGCCGTTTACCACTCCCCCCTTTGCAGTTACACTCTCACGCTCTTTGATCGAAGGCGCTACGTGGCTGATACAGCACAAAAAAAAATCCTGCTCGGCATAACGGGCGGGATCGCGGCCTACAAGGCCGCGGTGCTTTGCCGCACGCTCGTCACCCAAGGTATCGACGTCCAGGTGGTGATGACCGAAGCGGCTGGCGCCTTTATCACGCCGGTCACCATGCAGGCACTCTCCGGCAACCCTGTCTTCACGGACATGTGGGACCCGCGCGTGCCGGACAACATGGGGCACATCGAGCTCTCGCGTGACAAGGATGCGATCGTCGTCGCCCCCGCCACGGCGGACTTCATTGCAAAACTCGTCCACGGCCTGGCCGATGACCTGCTCTCTTCCTTGTGCCTTGCGCGCGAATGCCCGCTTCTTATCGCGCCCGCCATGAATCGCCAGATGTGGGAGAACGCCGCAACGCGCCGCAACGTGTCGCAGCTTGCCGCGGACGGGGTTTCGGTCATTGGCCCGGCGAGCGGCGATCAGGCCTGTGGCGAAACGGGCATGGGCCGCATGGTTGAACCGGACCAAATCGCGGAAGCCGTATCGGCCCTCTTCGCGCCCAAAGCGCTGGCCGGCACACGCGTCATGGTGACGGCCGGCCCCACTTTCGAAGCGATCGACCCGGTGCGCGGCATCACGAATCGCAGTTCCGGGAAGATGGGCTACGCGGCCGCCCGTGCGGCCCTCGAGGCCGGCGCACGAGTTACGCTTGTCTCCGGGCCTACCGGGCTCGCTGCACCCGCTGGCGTGGAACGCATAGATGTCGTTTCCGCACAGGACATGTTCGAAGCAGTGACGGGCCGCGTCGACCAGGTCGACATATTCATCGGCGTCGCGGCGGTAGGTGACTATCGCCCCGTCCGCCAAAGCGATCAGAAGATCAAGAAGAGCGGACGGAATTTGAGCATTGAGCTTACGCCCAACCCCGACATTCTCGCTCACGTCGCGGGGCTGCCGAATGCGCCGTTCTGCGTGGGATTTGCCGCGGAGAGCGAGAAGCTCATGGAGAACGCCGAAGCGAAGCGGCGCAGCAAGAAACTGCCCCTGCTGGCGGCAAACCTCGTTCAGCACGCCATTGGCAGCGACCAGAACGAGCTGACGCTCCTTGACGACAAAGGCGTGCATCGGTTGCCGCGCG
>CAMPGR010000069.1 GCA_946885605.1 uncultured Pseudomonadota bacterium | reverse complement strand
GTCGTGTGCCGGGCGGACACGCGCGCGGCGCGCGTGGCGGCGACGCTGCGCAAGCATGGGTTTGGCGAGGTCTTCACGTTGCGCGGCGGGATCGCGGCGTGGCAGCAGGCCGGCATGCCGCTGGAGAAATAATGACGGGCGTGAGCATGTACTGCACCGCCGTGTGTCCTTATTGCCAGCTGGCGGAGCAGTTGCTGCGTGCCAAGGGCGTCGCCGCGATCGAGAAGATCCGCGTGGATCTCGATCCCGCGCGGCGCGCCGAGATGATGAAAAGAACAGGCCGCCGGACGGTTCCGCAGATCTATATCGGCGACAGGCACATCGGAGGCTATGATAATCTCGCCGCGCTCGATGCGGCGGGCGGGCTCGAACCGTTGCTCAAGTCGATGGGATGACGCCATGTCCTTGACAATTTCTGGAACAGAACATGAGTGAACAGCAGCAGCCCGCCTTTGGCATACAGAAAATCTATCTCAAGGACATGTCGCTCGAGATCCCGAACGCTCCGCAAATCTTCCTCGAGCGCGAGGCGCCCGAGGTGGATGTCAACCTCCACAACGAGGCGCGGGGGCTCGCGCAGGCGGGTTTGTTCGAGGTGGTCCTCACCGTCACTGTCACGGCGAAGATCAAGGACAAGACCATCTTTCTCGTCGAAGCGGCCCAGGCCGGCATCTTCGAAATCGTGAACGTGCCGGACGCGGATCTCCAGGCCGTGCTCGGCGTCGTGTGTCCCAATACGCTGCTTCCCTACGCGCGCGAGGTGATCGCGAGCACCGTCACGCGGGCGGGCTTCCCCCCCGTCGTGCTGCAGCACATGAGTTTCGAGGCGATCTACCAGCAGCAGCGCGAAGCGCAGTTGCGGCAGGCGCAGCAGCCGAGCGAGCCGCCGGCGCATTGAGAAACCTCATGCGCTTCCCCCGTATCATTACCCTGATGGCAGCGCTTTCGGCGCTCGCAGCCGGTCATGCGCTCGCGCTCGACTTCCGTTCAGTCGACGGGAACGCGGCGGTGCTCTACGACGCCCCTTCGGCCAAGGCGAAGAAGCTTTACGTCGTGAGCCAGGGCTATCCGCTGGAAGTCGTGGTCGTGCTCGAGGGGTGGATCAAAGTGCGCGATGCGAGCGGCGAGCTCGCCTGGGTCGAGAGCAAGGCGCTCTCCGAGAAGCGCACGGTCATGGTGAAGGTTCCCGTCGCCCCCGTGCGGCAGGCGGCGGACGACGCGTCTCCCATCGTGTTCGAGGCCCAGCAGAATGTCATACTGGAACTCGAGGACGCCGCGCCGGGCGCATGGTTGCGGGTGAAACACCGCGATGGCCAGGCCGGCTTCATCAAGGCCGCCGATGTCTGGGGCGCATAGCGGGCGATGAAGATCGCTGTTCTGGGAGCAGGCGCCTGGGGCACGGCGATCGCAATTCATCTCGCCGCGCGACATGAAATCGCGCTCTGGGTGCGAAACCCCGCCTTGTGCGCCGAGATGCGCCGGACGCGCACGAATAGCCGCTATCTCCCCGGGTTCACCCTACCCGACGATCTTGCCCTCGAAGAAACGCTGTCGGCCGCCCTTTCCGGTGCCGCGCTCGTGCTCGTTGCGGTCACGAGCAACGGGCTGCGCGACACGCTCGCTCGACTGAAGGACGCGGGTTGCAGGGCGCCCGTCGTCTGGTTGTGCAAAGGCTTCGAGACCAAAAGCGCAAAGCTTCCACATCAGGTGCATGCCGAAGTGCTGGGTGCCGTCGCGCCCCACGGCGTGCTCTCGGGCCCGAGCTTCGCCGAGGAAGTCGCACGCGGTATGCCGACCGCACTGACGCTCGCATCGCCAGATTCAGATCTCGCGTCCGCGACGGCGCGGGAATTGCATTCGGCAACGCTGCGCGTCTATTCCGGCGCCGACGTCACTGGGGTGGAGGTCGCCGGCGCGGTGAAGAACGTGATGGCGATTGCGGCGGGTGTTTGCGACGGCCTGCGATTAGGCCTCAACGCCCGGGCGGCGCTCATCACGCGCGGGCTTGCGGAAATGACGCGCCTCGGGGTGCGCCTCGGCGGGCGCCCCGAGACCTTCATGGGGCTGGCGGGGGTCGGCGACCTCGTGCTGACGTGCACGGGCGACCTGTCGCGTAACCGCCGCGTCGGCCTCAAGTTGGGCGAGGGGAAGGCGCTCGAGGCGATTCTGAACGAGCTCGGGCACGTTGCGGAAGGCGTGCACACCGCGCGCGCGGTGATGCGTCTCGCCGGAGCGCTGGGTGTCGACATGCCGATCACGGGCGCCGTGTGCCGCGTGCTCGACGAACCTGCCGCCGCGAGAACCGCGGTGCAGGAGCTGCTGCAACGCGCGCCCAAGGCGGAGTACTGTAACTAGCTCATGCTCCCTGCGGGAAGCCGAGCTGGCGCCAGGCCTCGTAGATGACAACGGCCACGGTGTTCGAGAGGTTCAAGCTGCGGCTTCCGGCGCGCATGGGGACCCGGATCTGCCGGTTCGCATGGAACGCTGCGACCATTTCCGCCGGCAAACCGCGCGTTTCGGGGCCAAAAACGAAAACGTCGCCCGCGCCATACTGCGGCCGGTCGTAGCGTTGCGCCGCGCGTGTGGTCACCGCAAACATCCGTCGGCCACTCAGCGCCTCGCAGCACGCGCGCCAGTCGCGATGTACGCTCACCTCGGCGAGCTCGCGGTAGTCGAGCCCCGCGCGCTGCATCTGCCGATCGCGCAGGGTGAAGCCCATCGGCTGCACCAGGTGCAAACGCGCGCCGGTATTCGCGGCGAGCCGGATGGCATTGCCGGTATTCGGTGGAATTTCCGGCTCGTACAGAACGATGTCGAACACCGCTAAAGCTTAACGCTGTACGGTTCACCGTGCCGCAATGCGCGCGCAACGACCCAGGCCCGTATCTCGCGCGCCCCGGCACGGCGCACGTTTTTCGCAAGCTCGTCGAGCGTTGCGCCGGTCGTCATGACGTCATCGACGATCGCCACCCTGCGCCCGCTGAGGTTCGCATCGCATACGAATGCGCCGCGAATGTTCGCGGCGCGCGCTTTCCAGGGAAGCGTCGCCTGTGCCGCGGTGTCGAGCACCCGCCGGCACGCCTCTGGAGCAACCGGTATTCCAGTCGCCCTTCCCACGTGACGCGCGATCTCCAGCGCCTGGTTGAATCCGCGCTCACGCAAACGCGCGACCGACAAGGGCATCGGTACGATGACCTCGGCCGGCTCCGATGCGACCGCTTCCGCGAGGGCTTCCCCGAGGAGGCGAGCGACGACGAGGTTGCCCCCGTACTTGAGCGCCTGAACCAGCGCGTCCAGAGGAAAGGCGTAGGTAAATACCGCAAGAGTGAGATCGTAGCGCGGCGGCGCTTTGAGGCATGCGCCGCATACGTCTGCGCCGGCGACGGGCAGCGCGCAGACGCGGCACCGGGCGGCCGGAAGGCGCGGCAGCGCCACGTCGCACGCCGCGCACAGAAGCTCAGATCCGGTCCGCGCGCCGCAAAGCAGGCAGCGCTGCGGCAGCGCCGTACGCACAAAAGATAAGCATCGGTTCAAAACGCTCGTGGCGCGCATTTGACAAGGAAAACCCCATTCGGGATGATGCGGCGCGTTGCGATCCTCACTTCTTTCTTCACGAACCAGTCGCCATGGATGCATTGATTAACGATTCCCGGCTCGAGCCCGCTGACAGCCGGACACACGCGAGCCCGCGATGGTCGGTCGCGGACGTGGAGCGGCTCTTCGATCTGCCTTTCAACGACTTGATCTATCGCGCGCAGACGGTGCACCGCGCGCACTTCGATGCGAATGCCGTGCAGCTTTCCACGCTCCTTTCCATCAAGACGGGCGGCTGCCCGGAGGACTGCGGCTACTGCCCGCAGGCGGCGCGTTATCATACCGGCATCGAAAACGAGGGCCTGCTGTCTCTCGATCAGGTGCTCGAGGCGGCCCGCCTCGCGAAGGAGAACGGCGCAACGCGCTTCTGCATGGGCGCGGCGTGGCGCGGACCGAAGGCGCGCGATCTCGAGCAGGTGATACCGATGGTGAAGGCGGTGCGGGCACTCGGGCTCGAGACGTGCGCGACGCTCGGGCTGCTCAAGCCGGGACAGGCGCAGCAGCTGAAGGAAGCCGGCCTCGATTACTACAACCACAATATCGATACCGACGCCGACCGCTACGGCGACATCATCACCACGCGCACACAGGACGACCGGCTGGAGACGCTTGGGCGCGTGCGCGCCGCCGGGCTGCACGTGTGCTGCGGCGGCATAGTCGGCATGGGTGAGTCGCGCGCGAGCCGGGCCGCTCTCATCGCGCAACTCGCCAGCATGGATCCTTACCCGGAATCGGTGCCGATCAACAACCTGGTCCAGGTCGAAGGCACGCCGCTCTACGGCACGGAGCAACTGGACCCGCTCGAATTCGTCCGCACGATCGCCTGCGCGCGCATCGCGATGCCGAAAGCGATGGTGCGCCTTTCGGCGGGACGGCAGGAGATGCCGGAAAGCGTGCAGGCGCTGTGCTTTCTCGCCGGGGCGAATTCCATTTTTTATGGCGACAAGCTGCTCACCACCGGCAACCCCGACGTCGAGCGCGATCAGGCGCTGTTCGCCAAGTTGGGTTTGCGCGCGATGGCATGAGTGTCTCCGCCCTCGCGCATGAGCTTGCGCGACTCGATGCAAGAGGGCTGAAACGCGCGCGCCGGCAGCTGCAGTCGCCGCAGTCCGCGCGGGTCGTGGTCGAAGGGCGGCGATACGTCGCATTCTGCAGCAACGATTACCTCGGATTGGCGGGCGACCCGCGTCTCGTTGAAGCCATGCGGGAAGGCGCCGCACGCCTGGGCGCAGGGGCGGGCGCCTCGCATCTCATCCTGGGCCACGCGGAAGCTCACGATGCGCTGGAGCAGGCGCTCGCGCGTTTCGTCGGTCTTCCGCGCGCGCTGCTGTTCTCCACGGGCTACATGGCGAACATCGGGGTTGTTACAGCGCTCGCCGGAAGGGAGGATGCGGTCTTTGCAGACCGACTCAATCATGCGTCGCTGAACGACGCGTGCCTGCTCTCGCGGGCGCGCTTCAGGCGCTACCCGCACGGCGATCTCGATGCGCTCGCTCATCTCCTCGCGACCACGCCCGCTCGTCGCAGGATGATCGTCACCGACGGCGTCTTCAGCATGGACGGGGATCTTGCGCCGCTCGCGGGACTCGCCGAGCTGGCCGAGCGCCACGACGCCTGGCTCCTCGTGGACGACGCCCACGGCTTCGGTGTGCTGGGGCCAGCCGGGCGCGGCGTGTTGAGCCACTTCGATCTCTCGTCGCCCCGCATCATCTATATGGCGACTCTTGGGAAAGCGGCAGGCGTTTTCGGCGCCTTTGTCGCCGCCGAGCCGGATGTGGTCGAGTATCTCGTGCAACGGGCGCGAACGTACGTTTATACGACCGCGACGCCACCGGCGCTCACGGTGGCGCTCCTGAAAAGCCTCGAAGTGATCGAGGCCGAGGCGTGGCGGCGGGAGCGGCTGGCGCAACTCGTCCGCGCCGTCACGAGCGGGCTTGCCGGCGCACGATGGCGGCTGCTCGAATCCACGACCGCGATCCAGCCGCTCATGATCGGCGGCAATGAGGCGGCGCTCGCGGTGAGCGAAGCACTCGCGGCGCGCGGACTCCTCGTGCCCGCCATCCGCCCGCCCACGGTGCCGCCCGGGACCGCGCGGCTCCGCATTTCGCTTTCCGCCGCACATACCGTGGACGATGCAGCGGCGCTTGTGGCGGCGCTGAACGACATTGGTCGTGAATGAATGCAAGCGGAGTGAGCGGGAGTCGTCCGGACGTCGTGCTGCTGCACGGTTGGGGCACGAATGCGCACGTATGGCGAGAGCTCGCGAAACTTCTTGCCAGGCGCTATCGCGTACATACCCCCGCGCTGGCATGGGAAACGCATACGGGGGCGCATGGCGGAAACGCGCTGGCGCGGATGGCTGATCGGCTGGCGGCAGGCGCTCCCGAGCGCTGCGCAGTTTGCGGTTGGTCCTTGGGCGGCGCCGTGGCCATGACATGGGCGCTTCGCGCGCCCGGGCAAGTGACGCAGCTCGCAGCGATCGCAACGAGCGCATGCTTCGTTCAGCGGCCGGACTGGCCGCATGCGCTCGAAGCATGGTCGGTGCAAGACTTCGCGCGCGGACTTGCGCGCGAGCCTTCGGCTGTCCTCACTCGCTATATCGCGCTGCAAGCCCGCAGGGATGCAAGTGCCGCGCGGGTCGCGCGGCACTTGCGCCAGACCTTGTCAAAGGCGATTGGCGCAACCGACACGCGGACACTGCAACGCGGCCTGTCTCTTCTGCTCGAGACGGATCTGCGCAGCGTGCTCGAGCGGATCCGGCAGCCGGTTCTCGTCATACACGGTGCGCGCGACGCGGTGGTGCCGCTTGCCGCGGGCGAGTATCTCGCGCGAGCGCTGCCGAACGCGCGCCTCTCGATCCAGAGCGGCGCAGGACACGTGCCTTTCGCATCGGACCCGGAGGGCGTGAGCGCGGAGCTTACGCATTTTTTTCGATGAACGATGAGTTGTCGATCGACAAGCGCTTGCTGCGGCGCGCGTTCGAACACGCCGCAACGACGTACGATGCCGCCGCGGTTCTGCAAAACGAAGTGTGCCATCGCATGTTGGAGCGGCTCGAGTACATCCGGCATCGCCCCGCGGTAATCCTTGACGCAGGCAGCGGCACGGGCAATGCGCTCAAGGGCTTGCGGGGGCGCTATCCGGACGCGAGGCTCGTCGCCTTCGACATCGCCCCCGCCATGCTGAGACGCGGCCGCAAACGGACACCGTGGTGGAGGGGACTTCTTGGGCATGTGCCGGAGCCGGTATGCGGGGACATCGAGCGCCTGCCCTTTGCCGACGCTGCCTTCGGCATGATCTGGTCCAACCTGGCAGTACAGTGGGTCAACGATCTCGCGCGAGCCTTCGCCGAGATGCGGCGGGTACTGATGCCTGGCGGGCTCCTCATGTTCAGCACGTTCGGGCCCGATACGCTGCGCGAGCTGCGCCAGGCTTACCGGAATACGGACCGCCATACCCACGTCAACCGGTTCATCGACATGCACGACATCGGCGATCTCCTCGTCGCAGCGGGGTTCGGCGATCCGGTGATGGACATGGAATACTTCACGCTCACGTATGGCGAGGTGCGGGACCTGATGCGCGAACTGAAGGCGATCGGCGCGCACAACGTCACGCGCGGACGCCCCGGCGGGCTCTCGGGGAAGGCACTCCTTGCCGCGGTCACCAGAAACTACGAGCCGTTTCGCCGTGACGGCAAGCTGCCCGCGACGTTCGAGGTGGTGTACGGGCATGCGTGGAAACCTCTGCCGCGCCTCGGGCGGGGCGGTCGGCCGGTGATTGACATCAAGCCGCATGCTGCGCGCTGATGACTGCATCGCGACCGCAAGGCTTTTTCATCACCGGCACCGATACCGGAGTCGGTAAGACGCTCATCGCTTGCGCGCTGCTGCACGCTTGTGCGGCGCGCGGCTTGCGGGCGGCAGGCATGAAACCGGTGGCGTCGGGCGCACGCCGCGTGCGGGGCGCGCTGTGCAACGAGGACGTCGAGAGCCTTACCGCGGCGAGCAACGTGACTGCCTCGCGCGCTCATGTGAACCCGTATTGTTTCGAGCCGCCGATCGCGCCGCATATCGCCGCGCGTCTCGCCGGTGCGAGGATCGAGCTTTCCGCTATCGAGCGCGCGTACCGAAGCCTTGCCGTTGCGGCCGATATCGTGGTGGTGGAAGGTGTCGGAGGCTTCCGTGTGCCGCTCAACGAGCGCGCGGATACGGGCGATCTTGCGGCGCGCCTCGAGCTGCCCGTGGTGCTCGTGGTCGGCATGCGGCTCGGCTGCCTCAATCACGCGCTCCTCACGACGGAAGCCATCGCGGCGCGCGGCCTCAAACTTGCAGGCTGGGTTGCAAATCACCTCGAACCCGATATGGCACACGCGCTGGAAAACGTCGAGACGCTCATGCAACGTCTCGACGCGCCGTGCATCGGCCACATTCCGCATCAGCGCGCGCCGCGGTCGGAGCGTATCGCGCCGCTACTCGAACTCGAGCGCGTGCTCCACGTGGCGTGACGCGCGCTGCGCCTGCGCCGATGCGCTTTTCTCGACGGTGGTTTCCTTGCGGCACTCTGGGCGGTGTGCTAAATTCCGGGGCATTTCGCTCGGGTGTCAGCGCTCGTAACCAAGGCAGTTCTGGATGGAATGCGTCGATACCGGGAGGGCGGGCCAGTTTGCATTGACGGCTCGCCGCAACAACTCCCTGTCTACATCCGGCCGCTTGCTCGTTTTTGGTTTTGTTTTTTTTGTCTCGGTCGGAATAGGACTGGCATTCACTTTGATATTCGGCGCGTGGCCGATCATGCCGTTCGCCGGGCTCGAGATGCTGGCGCTGTACCTCGCGTTCCGCTATGTGGAGCGTCACGCCGCGGATTACGAGCGGCTCGCGATTGCGGGCGACCGGGTGGAAGTGGAAGTGCTGGATGGCGGACAGTTGAGCCGCTTCGACTTCAACCGCCACTGGGCGCAGGTCGTATGCGAGCAGGATGGCCGTCGCCTCGCTCTGCGCTCGCACGGACGAGAAATCGAAATCGGAAGGCATTTGAACGAACAACAACGTCTCTCGGTTGCCCGCCAGCTAGGGCGCAAGCTGCGCGAGGCGCGTTGAAGCGCGTGCCTCAAGAGGCCGGCGTTCGTCACCCGAAGAGGATCCATTCACAGGTGAGGGAAGCATGACCAGCAAGTTGGCTAGATTTTTCGCGGCCGCAATCGCACTTCTTGCGCAGGGGGCTCTCGCGGCTCAATACAACCTGCAGCCGCCGCAGAGCGTGATCGCCCGCGAGATCTACGATCTGCACACGCTGATCATGTGGATCATCCTGGTCATCTTCGTCGTGGTCTTCGGCGCGATGACCTACGCCATCGTCAAGCACCGCAAGTCGGTGGGCCACAAGGCCGAGCAGTTCCACGAGAACACCACCGTCGAGATCATCTGGACCATCATCCCGTTCATCATCCTGATCGGCATGGCGTATCCCGCGACCAAGACCGTGATCGCGATGAAGGACACCTCTGGCCCGGACATCACCATCAAGGCGACGGGCTACCAGTGGAAATGGGGATACGACTATCTCCAGGAAGGCATCAGCTTCTACAGCTCCCTCGCCACGCCGCGGGACCAGATCGAGGGCATCGCGCCGAAGGGCGAGCACTATCTGCTCGAAGTCGATAATCCGGTCGTCGTGCCGGTCGGCAAGAAGGTGCGCATCATCGCGACCGCCAATGACGTGATCCACGCATGGTGGGTGCCGGCGCTCGGCATCAAGCAGGACGCGATCCCGGGATTCGTGCGCGATACGTGGTTCCGGGCCGACAATCCCGGCACCTACCGCGGTCAGTGCGCGGAGCTCTGCGGCAAGGATCACGCGTTCATGCCGATCGTGGTGGAAGCCGTCACCCAGGAAAAATACGACGCGTGGGTGAAGGAGAAAAAAGCCCAGGCGCAGAAGGTCGCGGCGGCCGACGCTCAACCGGACAAAAAGTGGACGATGGATGAGCTCAAGACGCGCGGCGAGAAAGTATACGGAGCGAATTGCGTTGCGTGCCACCAGGCGAATGGCATGGGCGTGCCGCCCGCGTTCCCGCCCTTGAGCGGCGCGAAGATCGCGAACGGCCCGAAGGATGCTCACATCGCCATCGTGCTGAACGGCAAGCCCGGCACCGCCATGGCGCCTTTCAAGCATCTGAGCGACGTCGAGGTCGCCGCAGTGGTAACGTACGAGCGCAACGCCTGGAACAACAAGACCGGCGATGTGGTCACCCCGGAAGAAGTGAAGGCAGCACGCAAGTAAGGCATCAAGGAGAGATTATGGAAGCGGCACACGATCACGCTCACGGCCACGGCGAGCATGCGCACCATCCCGGCGGGATCATGCGCTGGGTGACGACGACCAATCACAAGGACATCGGGACGCTGTATCTCCTATTCAGCCTCACCATGTTCTTCGTCGGCGGGGTGCTCGCGCTCATGCTGCGAGCCGAGCTGTTCCAGCCCGGGCTGCAGTTGTGGCGCCCGGACTTCTTCAACGAGCTCACCACGATGCACGGCCTCATCATGGTGTTCGGCGCGATCATGCCGGCCTTCGTCGGGTTCGCGAACTGGCAGATCCCCATGATGATCGGCGCGCCGGACATGGCGTTCGCGCGCATGAACAACTGGAGCTTCTGGCTGCTGCCGCCGGCCGCGATACTGCTGGTCGTGTCCTTCTTCGTTCCCGGCGGCGCCACGGCCGCCGGCTGGACCCTCTATGCCCCGCTTTCGACGCAGATGGGCCCGGGCATGGATCTTGCAATCTTCGCGCTCCATATCATGGGCGCGTCCTCGATCATGGGTTCGATTAACATCATCACGACCATCCTCAACATGCGCGCACCGGGGATGACGCTCATGAAGATGCCGCTCTTCGTGTGGACATGGCTCATTACGGCTTATCTCCTCATCGCCGTGATGCCGGTGCTGGCGGGGGCGGTGACCATGGTGCTCACCGACCGCCATTTCGGCACGCACTTCTTCAACGCCGCGGGCGGCGGCGACCCGGTGATGTACCAGCACATCTTCTGGTTCTTCGGCCATCCCGAGGTGTACATCATGATTCTGCCGGCGTTCGGGATCGTGTCGCAGATCGTCCCGACCTTCGCCCGCAAGCCGCTCTTCGGCTACTCCTCGATGGTGTACGCGACCGCCTCCATCGCGATCCTCTCGTTCATCGTCTGGGCGCACCACATGTTCACCGTCGGGATGCCCGCCGCCGCGCAGCTCTTCTTCATGTACGCGACGATGCTGATCGCGGTGCCGACGGGCGTGAAAGTGTTCAACTGGGTCGCGACCATGTGGAAGGGCGCGCTCACGTTCGAGACGCCCATGCTGTGGGCGTGCGGCTTCATCTTCGTGTTCTCGATGGGCGGGTTCACCGGGCTCGTGCTCGCGATAACGCCGGTCGACATCCAGCTGCAGGACACCTATTACGTCGTGGCGCACTTCCACTACGTGCTCGTCGCGGGCTCGCTCTTCGCGATCTTCGGCGGCGCTTATTACTGGCTGCCGAAGTGGGCCGGGAAGATGTATGACGAGCGTCTCGGCAAGTGGCACTTCTGGCTGTCGATGATCTTCTTCAACATCACGTTCTTCCCGATGCATTTCTCGGGTCTTGCCGGCATGCCGCGGCGCATCCCCGACTATGCGCTCCAGTTCGCGGACTTCAACATGCTCTCCTCGATCGGCGCGTTCGGCTTCGGGCTCTCGCAGCTCATCTTCGTGTGGGTGCTCCTCAAGCTGAAGAGCGGCCGGAACGCGACCGACAAGGTATGGGAAGGGGCGGAAGGGCTCGAGTGGACGCTGCCCTCGCCGGCGCCGTATCACTCGTTCGAGACCCCGCCCGTGGTGAAGTAGTCGGCGGTCCCGCGATGGAGCTCGCGTTGCGAAGCAGAGTGAAAACCGCATTGATCCTGGCTTCGATCGCGGCTGCCTTTTTCATCGGCATCATCGTGCGCTACTGGATATGGTGAATTCCGGCCAGAATCTCGTTACGCTGCGCAAGCTCGTGGTGATCGCCTGCGCGATGTTCGGCTTCGGCTTCGCGCTGGTGCCCTTCTACAAGAAGATCTGCGAGGTCACCGGCATCAACAACGTGCTCAAGGCCGATCAGGTGGCGAACACGCAGGTCGATACAAGCCGCTGGCTCACCGTGGAGTTCGATACCAACGTGCGCGGCAGCCTGCCCTGGAAATTCACGCCGGTCGAAAAGCAGGTCCGGTTCCATCCCGGCGAGCTCGTGCAGGTGACATTCGAGATCCGCAACGATGGCGCGCGGCCGGTGACGGGCCAGGCCATCCCGAGCTACGGCCCCCAGCTCGCCGGGCGCTATTTCAAGAAGCTCGAATGCTTCTGCTTCACACAGCAGACGCTGCAACCCGGCGAAGTGAAACGCATGCCGGTCGTTTTCGTGATCGAGAAGGACCTGCCGCAGGACGTGAACACCGTGACGCTCTCGTACTCATTCTTTGAGGTCGAGGGCACCGCAGCGAAGGCGGGCTAGGATGCTCCTCATGACCGAGCCTGAGCACAAGCCGCGCAAGGCAACACCCCTCGAGGTCGCCAAAGCGGTGTTGTGGTCCTTTCTCGGCATCCGCAAGCGCGCGGCGCATGAGCGCGATGCGGTGACGATCAAGCCGGCGCAGGTGATCGTGGCCGGCATCATCGGAGCCGCCATTTTCGTATTGGGTCTCATTCTGCTGGTGCGGTTCATTACCGGCTGACGAAGAAAATCAGGAAGAGGGAGAACTTACATGCTGAGTCAATCCGCCCGCTATTTCATCCCGGAGCCGTCGCGCTGGCCGATCTTCGGATCGTTCGCGCTGCTCTCGATGGCGCTCGGGGCGGCTTCCTGGTTCAACGGCTGGAGCCCCGGAAAATATCTCGTCGTCGCCGGCTTGCTGACCCTCTTCTACATGATCGCGGGCTGGTTCACCACCGTCGCCGCCGAAAGCGAAAGCGGCCGCTATAACAAGCAGGTCGATACTTCCTTCCGCTGGGGGATGGCCTGGTTCATCTTCTCCGAGGTGATGTTCTTCGCCGCGTTCTTCGGCGCGCTCTTCTACCTGCGGGTGATTTCGGTGCCCGATCTGGGAAGCATCGAGAGCCAGCAGTTGATCTGGCCCGGCTTCAAGCCGGATTGGCCGGTTGCCGGACCCGGCATCAAGGAGCAATTCACGCCGATGGGCGCGTGGGGCATTCCGGCACTGAACACGCTGATCCTCCTTACTTCGGGGGTCACGGTGACGTGGGCGCACTGGGGACTGCTCAAGGGCAACCGGCTCCAGCTGATCTGGGGCCTCGTGTTGACCATCGCGCTGGGCCTCACCTTCCTCGGTTTCCAGATTTACGAGTATGCGCATGCCATCACCGAGCTCAACCTGAAGCTTTCAATGGGCGCGTATGGCGCCACGTTCTTCATGCTGACCGGCTTTCACGGCCTGCACGTGACGATCGGCACGATCATGCTCATCGTCATCCTGTTCCGCGCGGTCGCCGGACATTTCACCCCCGAGCATCACTTCGGGTTCGAGGCGGTGGCGTGGTACTGGCACTTCGTTGACGTGGTGTGGCTGCTGCTGTTCATATTCGTCTACTGGCTATAAAGCCGACAACACCAAGAACAACCATAACGCGAACAAGAAGGCGCAAGAACAACAAGGGGGGACCCGGCCGGTAGGGGAATAGGCGCCGCACCGAGAGTGCGGCTTTTTTTTCACTGCAGCTTGTCGGTGATGATCCCGAAGTAGAAGCCGAGCATCAGCAAAGCGAAAAGCGCCACCGACAGCAGCACGCGCACGGTGAGCGCCTTCACCGCGCGGTCGGACTGGCTGCGGTCCTTGAACAGGAAGTACAGCGCCGAAAAGAGGCTTCCCAGTATGAAGACGATGAACGTGAGGACGATGATTTTCATGGGCGGGACGGCTTGGCATGCAGTGTATCGCACGGGGTGCGGCGCCGCCAACGATGGCCGCCAGGCTTAACTTTCGCTGGAACCTCTGGCCGACGCTTGCTGCGGCGGCGGGTATTGCGCTGACCGTCGCGCTCGGCTTCTGGCAGTATGGCCGCGGCCAGGAAAAAGCCGCGCTCGCGGCACGCATTGAGCGCCTCGCGCAGGAGCCGCCCGTCCACGTTGCCGAGCGCGAGCTCGATGCGCGGGATGTCGAACTGCGGCGCGTTGAAGCGCGCGGCGAGTTCGAACCGAAGCATGCGCTGCTTCTCGACAACCGTGTGTGGCGCGGGCGGGTCGGCTATCAGGTGGTGATGCCCCTCAGGCTCGGCGAGAGCGGGCGCTACGTGCTGGTGAACCGCGGATGGATCGCGGCGGAGCCCGACCGCGCGCGGCTGCCGGAAGTGAAGACGCCGCGCGGCGTGCAGGTCGTGCGCGGCCGCGCCGTGGTGCCAAGCCCCCGCTTTCTCGAACTGTCGGGCGAGGTTGCGCAGGGCCGGGTATGGCAGAACCTTACCATCGAGCGCTATCGCGTTGCGATGCCGATCGCGATCCAGCCTTTCGTGATACAGCAGCATGATGCCGGCGCGGCGGACGATGGGCTGGTACGCGACTGGCCGCTGCCCGACACCGGCGTCGAGAAACACTACGGGTATGCGTTCCAATGGTTCGCGCTGTCGGCAGCGATACTGATTTTCTATCTCGTTACACATGTCCGAAGAAATCGCGAAAGCTAAGACGAGCCGCTGGCCGCTCTGGATATTGATTGCGCTCTGTATCGCGCCGATCGCCGCCTCGTATATCGCCTACTATTGGTTGCAGCCTTCCGAGCAGGTGAATTACGGCGAGCTTCTCGAGCCGCGTCCTTTGCCGCGTGCGCAGTTGTACACACTCGACAGCGCGGCATTCGAGTGGAGTGATCTGCGCGGTAAGTGGGTGCTCACCGTTGTCGACGGCGGTCAATGCCATGCTTGGTGCCAGGAGAAGCTCGTATACCTGCGCCAGGTGCGGCTCGCTCAGGGCAAGGAGGCCGAACGTGTCGAGCGCGTGTGGCTCGTGAGCGATGAAAACCGACCCGATCCGGTCCTCCTTGCCGCCCACGAAGGTCTCCTCGTCGTGCGCGCCTCAAAAAGCGCGCTGCTTGCCGCCTTCCCGGCTGCGCACACGCCGGAGGACCACATCTATGTCGTCGATCCGCTCGGGAATCTCATGATGCGCTACCCAAGGAATGCCGATCCCCGCCGCATCCTGAAAGACATGGGCAGACTGCTGAGGCACTCGAAATGGCGGTAACGTTCCGCCGTATCGTCTTTTTTACCGCCTGCTTTGCGTTCGTCGTCATCGTCGTCGGCGCATACGTGCGCTTGGAGGACGCCGGGCTGGGTTGTCCGGATTGGCCCGGATGTTACGGGCAGCTCGTCGGCGTGCCCGAGCAGGCGCACGAGATCGCGCGCGCGCACGCCGAATTCAACCAGCCGGTGGACGTGGTGCGCGCGCGCAAGGAGATGTTCCACCGCTACATCGCGGGAACGCTGGGGCTGCTCATCCTCGCGATCGCGGTCCTCGCGTGGCGTCGGCGTGCCGCCCTCGGGCAGTCGCCGCTGCTCGCGACGGCGTTGCTCGCACTCGTCGCCTTTCAGGCCGCGCTCGGCATGTGGACGGTGACGATGCTGCTGAAGCCCGTGATTGTCACGCTGCACCTGCTCGGCGGCATGGCGACGCTCGCGCTCCTCACGGGCCTTGCGCTGCGCCAGCGTCGAGCGAACGAAGGGCGGGGTGGCACGGCACGGGCCTTGCGCGGCTGGGCGACATTTGCGCTTCTCATCGTGATCGCCCAGATCGCACTCGGCGGCTGGGTCTCGGCGAATTACGCGGCGCTCGCATGCGTGGATTTTCCGACGTGCGGCGGCGAGTGGTTCCCCGCGATGGATTTTCGCCACGCGTTTCACCTGGTCCGCGATCTGGGCGTTACCGCCGCTGGGGCGCCGCTCTCGCACGAGGCGCTGACTGCAATCCAGTGGACGCACCGGGTGGGTGCGCTCGCGGTGCTCTTGGTCGTCGGCGGGCTCGCGCTCGCCGCCCTGCGTGAGCCGGCCTTGCGCGCCCACGCTTCGCTTGTGCTCGCGCTACTGCTCGTTCAGATAGGCCTTGGCATCGCGAACGTGCTCCTGCGCCTGCCCCTGGTGGTGGCGGTCGCGCATAACGGTGTCGCCGCGCTTTTGCTCGCTGCGCTGGTGATGCTAAACTCCCGCCTTTCTTCGCAGCCCCCTCGCTAGATGTCCTCCAGCGTCGCCCGCGCGTACTCGTCATCGCGAGCCTATCAGTTCTACCAGCTGACGAAGCCGCGGGTGGTGTCGCTCATCGTGTTCACCGCCGTCATCGGCATGTGCCTGGCCACACCCGGCATGGTGCCGCTCCAGGCTCTCGTCGCCGGCACAGCGGGTATTGCGCTCATCGCAGGGGCTGCGGCAGCCGTGAACTGCCTCGTGGAGCAGAAAATCGACGCCGTCATGTTGCGTACCCGCGCGCGCCCGCTGCCGAGCGGGCGGCTCACGTCGGGGCAGACGCTCGTTTTCTCGGGCGCGATCGGCGGGATTGGCCTCGCGGTGCTCCATCACTGGGTGAACGACCTCACGATGTGGCTCACGCTCGCGACCTTCATCGGCTACGCGGTGATCTATACGGTGATCCTCAAGCCGATGACGCCGCAGAACATCGTGATTGGCGGGGCTTCGGGCGCGATGCCGCCGGTGCTCGGCTGGACCGCAGTGACGGGCGAGATCTCGGCCGATGCCTTGCTGCTCTTTCTCATCATCTTCGCGTGGACGCCGCCCCACTTCTGGTCGCTCGCGCTCTACCGCAAGCTCGACTACGCAAAGGCCGGGTTGCCGATGCTGCCTGTCACGCACGGCGACCGCTTTACGCGGCTCCACGTGCTGCTCTATACGATCATCCTTTTCGCGTGCTCGCTCGCGCCATTCGCGACGCGGATGAGCGGCTACCTCTACCTCGCCTGCGCCGTTGCGCTCGGCGCGGTTTTCCTGCGCTACGCGGCAAAGATCTACACGCGATACAGCGACAGCCTCGCCCGCCGCACCTTCCGCTACTCGATTTTCTATCTCACTGCGCTCTTCGCAGCGCTCCTCGTCGATCATTATTTCCGGTTCTAGCGGGCGGCGCTAACCCGTGGGCATGCGTAGCTTTCTTGTTCTCTGCCTGCTTGTCCTCCTCGCAACCCTCACGGGCTGTGAGCAGCACTCGTCTGCGCCCAAATTCCAGCTGACCGACGTAACCGGCGCCCCGTTCGGCAAATCGCTCGCGCTCACCGACCATAACGGGAAAGCGCGCACGCTCGACGATTTCCGGGGAAAGGTCGTCGTGCTGTTTTTTGGCTTCATGAGCTGCCCCGACGTATGCCCGACGACGTTGGCCGAACTCGCGCAGGTTGCGAAAGCGCTCGGGCCGGACGCCGAGAAGCTGCAGGTGCTGTTCGTCACGGTTGATCCGGAACGCGATACGCCGGAACGGCTGCGTCAGTACGTCCCGTCGTTTCATCCCGACTTCGTCGGCCTGCATGGCGATGCGGCGGCGACGGCGCAGGCTGCGAAAGAGTTCAAGATCTTCTATCAGAAACAGCCGCAGCCGGGGGGCGATTACAGCATGGATCACTCGGCCGGCACCTACATACTCGATCCGCACGGCCGGCTGCGACTTTTCGCGCAGTACGGCGCGGGCGCGAACACGCTGCTGCACGATATCCGGCTGCTGCTGCAGGGCGCGTAGCGTTATAGGCGGCGTAAAAAGAAAAGGCCCTGGAAAAGCAGGGCCTGTGCGATCGATGCCCGGGCGTCGTCAGGCGCTCCGGGAGATCACGCCTTTCATCTTGGAGAGCGCCTTCGCTTCGATCTGGCGGATACGCTCGGCGGAGACGCCGAATTCGGCCGCGAGATCGTGCAGCGTCGCACTCTCTTTCTCCCTCAGCCAGCGCGCCTCGATGATGCGGCGGCTGCGCGCATCCAGGCTGTCGAGCGCTTTCTCCAGACCTTCGCCACGCAGGCGCGCGGTCTGCTCCTGCTCGATGAGCCGGCCGGGTTCCGCGTCCTCCGCGGCAAGATACGCGATCGGCGCCACGGTCTCGTCGTCTTCGTCGCCAACCGGCTCGAGCGCAATGTCCTGACCGCCGAGCCGGGTTTCCATCTCGACCACCTCGCGCGCCTTCACCCCGAGCTGGTCCGCGACCTCCTTCACCTCATCGCTTCCCATCGTGCCCAGGTTCTGCTTCAGGCTCCTCAGGTTGAAGAAGAGCTTGCGCTGGGCCTTGGTCGTGGCGACCTTGACGATGCGCCAATTGCGCAGGATGAACTCGTGGATCTCCGCGCGGATCCAGTGCACCGCGAACGATACCAGCCGTACCCCCCGCTCGGGGTCGAAGCGTTTCACCGCCTTCATGAGACCGATGTTGCCTTCCTGGATGAGGTCGGCTTGCGGCAGCCCGTAACCGGTGTAACCCCGCGCGATCGCAACGACAACGCGCAGGTGCGACAGGACCAGCTCGCGCGCCGCCTCGAGGTCGCTATGGCGGCGGTAACGGCGCGCGTACTCCACCTCCTGATCCTGAGTCAGGATCGGGAAGCTGTTGACGGTCTGGACATAGCTTTCCAGGCTGCCGGCGACCGACGGCAGCGTTAACGCGTAGTTGCTCATGCTTGATACCCCCTTCTCGGCTGGAAGTTTAGCACTCTCGTCATGGGAGTGCCAACGAGCGCCAAAGTTCAATGGGAAGGCCGCGCGATGAGGCCGAGTGCCATACTAACTTAACCATTAAAACAAATACATGCGTCACAACGCTTCGCCTTGGGACAGGTGCCGAGCCACCGAAAGCCGCGCCCCCAGCCAGCCCAGCCCGGATGAAAAAAGGAGCAGGCTCGCGCTGTCGGCGACGCTCAACGGTTCGAGCCGGACCGTGGCGCCGTAGAGTGCCGACACCCCCGCGAGCCGCTCGTTGAACAAGTACAGCGCCACAAACAGTATGGCCCACGCCGCGATGCCGCCGGCGAGCCCGATCAGTGTGCCGAAGTAGAGAAACGGCCGCCGGATGAAGGGATAAGTCGCGCCGACCAGGCTCGCGACCTCGATCTCCGCGCGCTGGGTCAGGATCTGCAGCCGTATGGTGTTGAACGTCACTGCAACGAGCGCAAAGGCGAGCAGGGTGCCGAGCATGACCGCTGCCAGCCGACCGAGATCGAGCAATGCCTCGAGCCGTTGCGCCCACACCGAATCGAGCTGGACGTGCTCGACCCGCGGCCACTTGCGGAACTCCTCGCGCAGCGCTTCGAGGTTCTGTGCCGTGCCGTCCGCCGCATCGACGACAAACGCGTCAGGCAGCGGATTGCGTTCGAGACTGTCGATCACGTCGGCGAGCCCGCTCGCGGCGCGGATGCGGCGCAGCGCTTCATCCGGCGGGACGTGGACGTAGCGCCGCACGGCGGCGTGATGCTTGAGGCGCGCCTCGATGCGGGCGACTTCCGCGGCTTGCGCATTGCGCGCCATGAAGAGCGACAGCTGCGGCGCCGCTGCAAGCTCCTCCGCGTAGGTCTGCAGCTCGCTCAACGCGACGTGAAAACCGGCGGGCAAGGCGAGCGCTATGCCGATGACGGTTGCGTTGAGGAG
>CAMPGR010000068.1 GCA_946885605.1 uncultured Pseudomonadota bacterium | reverse complement strand
CACCGGGGCGGTTGTCGCCCACCAGCTGCTGGCCGAGCTGGCGCGTGAGCTCGGTAGCAATGATGCGCGTGACGGTATCGGAGGCGCTACCCGGCGCCTGCGGAACGATGAGGCGTACGGGTCGCGAGGGATAGGTTTGTGCGTGCAGGTCGTTCGGCGGGACGACGAGCGCCGTCGTGACGGCTGCAGCCACCAGTGCAGCGCTGCAACGCGCAGCACAGGTTCGACCGTGACGATCGTCGTTTATCCCCTCTCCCCTACAGGGGTCAGACCCCGAGTCGGGTCTGACCCCAAACGCCGTTATTGCCGCACGTTTCCGGCCACGCGGTCAACGGGCGTTTCTGCGGCAGTCTCCGGCTGCGATGTTTGGGGCGCTGCGCTGGCCTGCGCCGACGCCTCGCGCTCGGCCTGCATGCGGTATTCCGCCAGGGCGATGCGGCCGGCTTCGATCTCGTCGAAATAGGCCACCTGCATCGGCGACATGCGCCAGCCCTCCTCGAGGTCCGCGGCGAATACAGGGTCGCGGGAACCGGCGTCGGCGAGCAGCGTGTTGGCGGTTTTCCGGTCGAAATAAGCGGCTACGGCAGGCGGTATCGGCCGCTCATCGGTCGAAGGCGGAAAGACATCGCTCGTGAGCGGAGGAAATGTCGTATCGGCGAGAGTGCGCGGGCGTGCAGGGACAACATAACCTGCATCACTGGCGGCCGGTTGCTGTTCGGCCGCGGTTTGCTGCTGCTCGGTCGGCGGCTGTTGCGTTTCCGCCTGTTCGGTCGCGGCGGGCTCCGCTGCCTCCGCCGCCAGCGATGTTTCGGGTTGTTGCTCGGCTGGCGGCGCAAAGCCGGTGACCGACGCGATTCCAATCGGCGCACCAACCAGCATGCCGGCGATCAAAACAGCAATACGACGTTTGGACATGATGAGACCCTCCGTTGGTTTATCTGTTACGAAAGCGATGTAACCGATATGACGTAGCGATGTTCATGCCAATCTATATAAAAACGCTTGGCATCAAGACATTGCCTTTGCACACCGGTGTCGCGCGGAATTGGAATGTGTCGTCAAATGACGACGTCAAGTTGCGTGTCGGTATCTAGCGCAATGAATTTGCTGCAAATACGGTTTCGCAAAACAGCGACAGCCACAAACGAAAAAGGGCGGCCAGCGGCCGCCCTCGTCGATGGATTCGATGTAAGTGTCAGAAACCGCTGCCGATGATGCCGCCGACGACAGCGCCGATCGCCGTAGCGGCGACTCGTCCGTCGCCATGGCCCACTTGATTGCCGATGGCGGCGCCGATCACCGCACCGCCGATCGTGCCGAGCGGATTGGGACCCGATTGTGCCGGCGGGGCTTGGTAGTAGGGCTCCTGGTAAACCGGCTCGCCGTAGTACGGCCGCTCGACGTAGACCGGGCGCTCCACGACGACGGGACGGTCCACGTAGACCGGCCGTTCCACCACGACTCGCCGCTCGACGTACACCGGACGTTCGACGACCACGCGCCGCTCCACGACCACCGGGCGTGTCACGGCCCTCTCGCGCACCACTGGACGGTGACGATGGTCGAACGTGTAGTCGCGGTCGGTGCGATGATCGTGCCGATGCCGCGGGCCATCGCGCTCCGCGAATGCGGGCGCTGCGATCGCGATCAGCGCGCCGGCGGACAACATGCATACAGTCTTCGTGACGTTCATGGCGCCCTCCTTTCGTTGTTGCCGTTGATGCATGCTCATTAGAACGCTGCAGCTCCGCATCCGCCCAGTAAGAAAGTGCAACACTGTGTAAATCCGTAACGCGCCTGTTACATCTCGAGTCGCGCTACACGGTCGCGAACGGCCGAAAGTGCATCCTGGTTAATGCTCGCACCGTTTTTTTCACGCACGCTGGAAGCCCGATCCACCCACGTGCAGGCATGGGAGGCGCTGGCCGCCACGGAAACCGAGCTTGCGGTGACCCGCGCCGCAACCGGAGCGCTCGAAGCGGGCGCGCGAGCGCCTCACGCCACGCGCGCTGAACACCGGGGAACTCGGCACCGCGAGGCCCTCCTAAATCATTAGCCCCTCGGTACCCGTTCGCAGTCCGTCTGCATCAGGTGGAGGGGCGGGAATCGCGGCCGGGCGGGACGCCGCAAAGCCCGGCGTTCCGGTATGATGCGCGAACCTGCTCGGCGGGCGTTCTGACTTTGTTTTCATTTCCAGTTCCCTTATCGGAGAAAAGCATGATTGCGTCGCTTTTGCTGCGTCAGTCTTTGATGACGCTCACGTTGTCCATGGTCGTCGCGAGTGCCTGTGCCCAGTCGCAGCCGGCGAAGCAGGACTACGAGCCCAGCGTCGGCCAGGAAGGCAAGGATGTCGTCTGGGTGCCCACCTCGCAGACGCTCGTCGACAAGATGCTCGATATGGCGAAGGTCACGCCGAACGACTTCGTGATCGATCTCGGTTCCGGCGACGGGCGTACGGTGGTCACCGCTGCGAAACGAGGCGCGCGCGCGGTCGGCATCGAATACAACCCGGAAATGGTGGAGCTCTCCAAGCGCAACGCCGCGAAGGAAGGCGTGACCGACAAGGCGCAATTCATGAAGGCGGACCTCTTCGAGACTGACCTCTCGAAGGCATCCGTGATCACGATGTTCCTGCTTCCGGACATCAACCTCAAGCTGCGCCCCAAGATCCTCGACTTGAAGCCCGGCACCCGCGTCGTTTCCAACTCGTTCACGATGGGCGACTGGAAAGCCGACGAGACGGCGACCGTGAGCGAGGGATGCTCGAGCTACTGCACCGCTTACCTGTGGATCGTGCCCGCGAAGGTCGGCGGCCGCTGGCAGCTCCCCGAGGGCGAACTCACGCTCAAGCAGAGCTACCAGACGGTGACCGGGACGCTGAAGACCGGCAACGTCACCGCCCAGATCACCGGCGGCAAGCTGAACGGCGACCGATTGAGCTTCAGGGCAGGCGGCGCGCAATACAGCGGCACGGTCAACGGCGACACCATCGAAGGCGCCGTCAAGAGCAGCAGCGGCAACGGCGCGTGGAGCGCGCGCCGCACGGCGAAGCGCGCCGCCGCCGCATCCACAGGCTTCTAGGCCAGCACCCGCGTGATGCGAACCACCCCGTCCCCATCACGGGTGCCGGTCATGGGACTCGTTGGAGGAGGGGAAAAGCAACTTTTCCCTCCTTCATGAGCGGAGGAGCCTGCGCACGCGGAAGGGGTGGTGAATAAGCGGCGCACGAGCGCCGCCACCAGGAAGGAGGAGTCATGTCGCAAGCGATGAAGAAGCTGCCGCGCAAGCCGCTCGAACAGAACGTCACCTTGCGCACGATCGAAGCCGCCGCAGAACGGCTCAAGAACTGGGGCAAGTGGGGACCCGACGATGAGCTGGGGACGCTCAACTACGTCGGGCCCGAGGACATTGTCAAAGCCGCCTCGCTCGTCCGCAAGGGCAAGGCATTCTCCCTGGGGCTCGACTTCAACCAGTTCGGCCCGCAGCGTTCCGGCTGGGGCGGGCGCTTCAATCCGATCCATACCATGCTCGCGACCGGGACCGACGCGGTCGCCGGTGCGCAGGAATCCATGAAGATCGGTTATGCCGACGACATGGTGACGATGCCGCTCCAATGCGGCACGCAATGGGATGCGCTCGGCCACATCTTCTACGGCGACAGGATGTGGAACGGCTATGACGCGCGCCTCGTCGATGCCGGCGGCGCGAAGAAGAACGGCATCGAGAAAACGCGCGACCGCATGATCGGCCGCGGCGTGCTGCTCGACATCCCGCGCTTTCTCGGTGGAGATTACCTCGAAGACGGTTACGGCATCGGCAACGACGAGCTCGACGCCTGCGCCCGGGCGCAAGGCGTGGAGGTGCGGCGCGGCGACTTCGTCATCGTGCGCACGGGCCAGATGGAGCACTGCCTCGCGCGCGGCGACTGGGGCGGTTACGCGGCGGGCGATGCGCCGGGGCTCCGTTTCGAGACCGCGGAGTGGATCCATCGCACGGAGATCGCCGCAATCTGCTGCGACACCTGGGGCTGCGAAGTGCGGCCGAACGAGAGCACCGAAGCATTCCAGCCGTGGCACTGGATCGTGATTCCGATGATCGGCATCACGATGGGCGAGATCTTCTATCTGAAGGATCTCGCCGAAGATTGCGCAAAGGACAAGGTGTATGAATTTCTCTTCTGCGGGCCGCCGCTTCCGATCACCGGTGCGGTCGGCTCGCCGATCAACCCGATGGCGGTGAAGTAGTCCTTAAACGTCCGGAGGAAACATGAGCCAAACAGACCGGCGGCGATTCCTCCTTGCCCTGGGCGCGCTTCCCGCGCTTGCGTCGGCGCCCGCGCTTGCGCAGGATGTGAAATGGCCGACGAAGCCGGTACGGTTCATCGTTCCGTTTCCGCCCGGCGGCTCCGTCGATCCGCTCGCGCGCCAGGTCGGCGCGAAGTTGAGCGCGGCGCTCGGCCAGCAATTCATCGTCGACAATCGACCCGGCGGATCGGGCTCGATAGGCGCCGCGCTTACCGCGAAGTCGCCGCCCGACGGCTACACCTTTCTATTCGTATTCGATACGCACGCCGTCAATCCCTCGCTGATCCCCAATCTCCCGTTCGATACAGTGAAGGATCTCGCGCCCGTCATGCTGGTCGGAACGGCCCCGATGGCGATCGTCACGAATGCGTCCAAGCCGTACCGAACGTTCGGCGATGCGGTAAAGGCGGCGCAAGCGAAGCCGGACACCGTCACCTACGGTTCGATCGGCAGCGGCAGCCTCGGACATCTCACGATGAAGCTTCTCGAGCAGGCGGGTGGCTTCAAGATGGTTCACGTGCCGTACAAGGGCGGTGGACCGATGACGACCGATGCGCTCGGCGGGCAGGTGGAGCTTGCGATCGGATCAGTCGCGGTGCTGACGCCGCACGTAAAAGGCGGCAAGCTGCGTGCCATCGCCGTGACGGGCGACAAGCGTTCGCACGCGATGCCGGACGTTCCGGCGCTCGCGGAGCAGGGCTATCCGGGTTTCTCAGCGCTTGCATGGTGGGGGATATTCGCGCCCGCCCGCGTCCCGAGGCCGATCCTCGACAAGTTCCACGCCGAACTCACCAAGGCGTTGAACACGCCGGATCTTCGCAAGCAGCTCACCGAGCAGCTCGGGATGGATCTCGTCGTCAGCACGCCCGAGGCGCTGCAGAAGTTTCTGGTGAGCGAGATGGGGCGCTGGGGCAAGGTCGTGCGCGAGCACAGGATCCGGCCGGAATGAGATCGGCCCTTTACACTGACCCTCTCCCCCGACCTCCGGGGAGGGGAAAATTGCTCGTGTAGCGCTTTTATATCAGCCCGCGCTCCTTGAACACTTCCACCGCGAGCCGCACGCAGCCGTTCGACGCCGGGAAGCCGCAGTAAGCGGCGGCCTGCACGAACACTTCGACGATTTCCTCCGGCGTCGCGCCGTTGTTGAGCGCGCCGCCGATATGCCCTTTGGTTTCGTCGGGACGGTTGAGCGCGGCGAGCATCCCGAGCGTGACGAGGCTGCGTACCTTGAGCGGCAGCTGCGGCCGCGACCAGATCCTGCCCCACGCGACTTCGGTCACGAGCTCGTTCTGTTGCTTCGTGTACGGGTCGTTGCTCGCCTGTCGTTTCGCAATGTGGGCGTCGCCGAGCACTTTGCGCCGCGTCGCGATTCCTTTCTGATAAAGCCCTTCGTTCATTTCGCCTCCTGTTTGATTCTCGTGCAGACCACAAATCTCCCCTCGCCCGCGACGCGGGAGAGGGGCGGGGTGAGGGCATAGCGTCGTCCGTCATCTGCGACGCTGGTCCAGTAATTGCCGCCCGATTGTCGTCGATTTGCCCGCGGCGCAACAGGCCGGCTGCGCCCAAAACGGTGCTAAGATGAAGCCGTAACAGCCACGCAAGGAACAATCCCATGGCGCCCGAAAGTCAGCGCGCTGTCGCGCCCGCGACGCGGCACGGAAGCTGCTGATGGCCGCTCCGCGCGCAAACCCACCGGGCTTCCCGCCGGATGCGGCATTACGCTGCACGCCCGATACGGTGGTCTGGGGATACATCCGCGCGGATCGTTCGCCGGTGCTGCGCATCGACTCCGGCCAGACCGTGCGCATTAACACGGTGTCGCACCAGGGGCTCAATACCAGGGACGACCCGGTCGCGTACTTCGCTGCCGCCGGCATCGAACCGGTCGACGTGCTCGAGGATGCCAAGCGCATCTACAGCGCGATGAAGCGCGAAGAGGGCGCGGGCCCGCACATCGTCACCGGGCCGATCTACGTCGAAGGCGCACAGCCGGGCGACATGCTCGAAGTGCGCGTGCTCGACGTGGAGTTTCGCGTCCCCTACGGGGTCAATTCCACCGGTCCCGGATGGGGCGCCGCGCCCGATCTCCTCGACAGGCCCGCAGCGAAAATCATCAAGCTCGATCTCGCGCGAAGCGTCGCTTTGTTCGCTCCCAATATAGAAGTGCCGCTGGCGCCCTTTATGGGAATCGTAGCGGTCGCTCCGCAGCCGGAGAAGCCGCGTGTCAGCACGAAGCCGCCCGGCCCTTTCGGCGGCAACCTCGATTTCCGGCATCTGACGACCGGCTCCATCCTCTATTTGCCAGTGTTCAACGAGGGCGCGCTGTTCTATACCGGCGACGGGCACGCGGTGCAGGGTGATGGCGAAGTGGACGGGACCGCGATCGAGATTTCACTCACGCCCACGTTTCAGTTCATCGTGCACAAGGGCGCGGGAAAGGAAATGAAGTGGCCGCGCGCCGAAGACGAATCGTGTCACTACGTGATGGGGATGGACACCGATCTCGGCAAGGCGCTGCAGCACGCGGTGCACGAGAGCGCGGCCTTCCTGCAGCAAAGGGCCGGTCTTGACGCGGCCGAGGCCTACGCGCTCTGCAGCCTTGCGGTGGACTTCCGGATCGGCGAAGCGGTGAACAACGTGCAAATGATCTACGGCGCGATCCCCAAAAGCATCTTCAAGTAACGCGGGCAAGAACAACGAGCGGGAGGCAGGGTGTGGCTCAACGAGGTAAGGACGGCAAGCGCAAGAGCAAGAGCAAACAAAAGCGGGTGCGCGCAATCCCGGATTCGCCGGTGATGCAGGGCGGCATGGCGCGCGCGCTCGGCATGAAGCTCGTGTCTTTGAGCAGGAAGAAGGTGGTGGCCGAGATGGCGATCAAGCCCATGCATCTCAACCGCTCGGGGCGGGTGAGCGGCGGGGCCATCATGGCGTTTGCCGACGTGGTTGGCGCGACCGGCGCGGTCTTCAATCTTCCGCCGGGACATCGCAGCGGCACGATCGAATCGAAAAGCAATTTCTTCGCTGCCGCAACGGGCCCGGTGCTCAAGGCGGTGTCGATACCGCTCCACTTCGGGCGCACCACCACGGTGTGGCAGACGACGGTGAAGAACGGCGATGGCAAAGTGGCGGCGATCGTGACGCAGACGCAGATCGTGATCCCTGCGAAAGCGGCGGAATGACGAGGCTGCCGTTCGGCAACCTTTTTTGCGCCGCGGCCGAGCTCGAGGGCCGCGGAAGAAAGGAGAGTGTGTGAAACCCGTGCGAGTGGCCCTCTTTGCCCCCGGCAGCAAGGAGCGTGTCATGACGAAGGCGCTCGAAAGCGGCGCCGACGCCGTGCTCTTCGACCTCGAAGATTCGGTGCCGGTCGCTATGAAGGCCGAAGCGCGGACGCTGGTTGCGTGCGCGATCGACGGCGCCACGGGTCGTGGGCCGGCGCTTTTCGTGCGTGTCAACGCTGCGACGACCGGATTGCTGGACGATGATCTCGCCTCGATCGTGAGGCCGGGCCTGGAGGCGATATTTCTGCCGAAGGCGGAAAGCGTCGGGGAGATCCAACGGACGGCGTCAACGCTGGAGCGGCTCGAGTCCGCGCAAGGCATGAAGCTGGGCACGGTGGAGATCGTCGTGATGATCGAGAGCGCGTTGGGCGTCTACCGCTGCTTCGACCTTCTCAGCGCATCGCCGCGGGTCGCAAGCGGTTGTATTGGCGTTGCGCGAGACGGTGACTTGCAGACCGACCTGGGCTGCAGCTGGTCGATCGAAGGGACGGAGCTCCTCTACGCCCGATCGAAAGTGCTGCTCGATACGCGCGCGGCCGGGAAAGCGTGGCCGCTCGACGGGGTCTTCAGCGATCTCGAGGACGAGGCAGGCCTCGTCACGGACTCGCAGCTGTCTGCGCGGCTCGGCTATGTCGGCCGCACCGTCATCCATCCCAAACAGATTGCTCCGGTGCGGCGCGCGTATGCCGTGCCCGAGGGGGACGTGGCGTACTATAAGCGCGTGGTGAGCGAGTTCGAGGCGGTCGAAAAGAAGGGAACGGCTGCAGCGATCACGGTGGATGGCCGCCTCGTGGATTACGCCATGTATCAGCGGGCGCAGCGCGTGCTGGAGCTCGCGAAACTGGATCGGTGATCGGCTCTCCGTTGACCCTTAACCGCTAGCCATTCACCGTTCACCATTCGCCATAATTCGTATGGACTTTTCCTTCACACCCGAACAGGAAACGCTGCGCGCGCATGTGCAGGAGCTGCTCGATGAAGTGTGCCCAGCGGAGTACGCCGCGCGCTGCGATCGCGAAGCGCGTCCGCCCCGGGAAGCGTACGAAGCGCTCGCGAAGCACGGCTGGTTTGGACTGACCTTTCCTCCGGAGTATGGCGGCACGGGCGGTTCCGCGATCGAGCTTGCCATTCTCCTCGAAGAAGCGGGGCGGCATTTCGAGGAGCTCGCAATGTGGCTCTTTCGCACGCTCACCTACGGCGGCTACGCGGTGATGCTGCATGGCAGCCGCGAGCAGAAGGCGACGCTGATTCCCAAAGTCGTGCGCGGGGAGCTCTCGTTCTGCTTCGGCCTGACAGAGCCGCAATCCGGGTCCGACGCGGCATCGCTCGCGACGCGCGCGTCACCGGCGGGCGACGGCTACGTGATCAACGGGCAGAAGGTTTTCACGTCCGGCATGGACATCAGCGACTATTGCCTGCTCGTCACGCGCACGTCCAGTGGCGAGAAAAAGCAGCAGGGCATTACGAATTTCCTCGTGGACACCAAGCTGCCCGGCATCGACATCCGCAAGATCGAGACGCTCGGACAGCGCGCGATCGGGACGACGCAGGTGTTCTACAGCGACGTAAAAGTGCCGGCCTCCGCGATGCTCGGCGCAGTCGATAAGGGCTGGGAGGCGGTCGATGCCTATTTGTGGTACGAGCGGCTCTGCCTTTCAGCGGCGCGCACCGGTGCTGCCGCGGCCGCATTCGAGTACGCGCTCGATTACGCGAAAGAGAGAAAGCAGTTCGGCCGCCCCATCGGCTCCTTTCAGGCGATTTCGCACAAGCTCGCCGACATGAAAGTGATGCTTGATGTCTCACGCATGCTCGTCTATCGCTTCGCCTGGCTCATGTCCCAGGGGCGGGCAACGCGGCACGACGCCGCGGTCGTCAAGCTCCACAGCGGCGAGACGTACAAGGCGATCGCCGATCTCGGCATGCAGATCCTGGGCGGTTACGGTTACTGCATGGAATACCCGATGCAGCGCTTCTTCCGCGACTCGCGGCTTGCGACGATCGGCGCCGGCACGTCGGAAATCCAGCGCAACATCATCGCCCGCGGGCTCGGGCTGTAAGGGGGCGGACGATGTCCCGACCGCTGGAAGGCGTGCGCATCCTCGAGCTGGGACAGATCATCGCCGGGACCTACGGCGGGCAGGTCCTCACCGATCTTGGTGCGGAAGTGATCAAGATCGAGGCGCCGGAAGGCGATCTCGGCCGCATCCCGTCGGTCGCGCCGTACAAGGGTGTCAGCACGCTCTTTCTCACGTTCAACCGCAACAAGAAAAGCGTCGTCATCAACCTGAAGTCGGAGGCGGGCCGCGCGCTCTTCCACGATCTCGTCAAGCTCGCCGACGTGGTGATCGACAACTTCCGGTCCGGTGTCCTGGAGCGCCTGCAAGCGGATTACGCCACGCTCTCCGCGATCAATCCGCGCATCATCCAGTGCTCGGTGACGGGATTCGGAGCCGGAGGCACCTACAAGGACTACCCGGCGCTCGACCTCATCATCCAGGCGATCAGCGGTTACCTCGCGATCACCGGCGAGCCGGGTCGTCCCCCCGCGCGCGTCGGCATACCGCTCGCCGATCTCTGCGGCGGGATTTTTTCCTGCGAAGGCATCCTCGCCGCCCTGTATCAGCGCGAGCGCACCGACCGGGGCTGCCGCATCGAGACCTCGATGTTCGACGGCATGCTCAATCTCCTGAGCTACATGGGCACGCACTACCTCTGCACCGGCGAAGTGCCTCAGCCGCAGGGCTCAGCGCACGAGTTCACGGTGCCATGGCAGGCCTTCCGCGCGAAGGACGGCTACATCGTGATCGCGACACGGCAGGAGAACTTCTGGCGCAAGCTCTGCGCGGTGCTCGGGCAACCGGCGCTCGCAGAAGATCCGCGCTTCGCAACCAATCCCAAGCGGCTCGAAAACCGCGCCGTGCTCATCTCCATGCTTGAAGAAATCATTCGCACGCGCACCGCGGCGGAGTGGCTGAGAAAATTGCGCGCCGCGGAAGTCCCCGCCGCGCCGGTCAATAATCTCGACGGCGCATTCGCCGAGCCGCCGGTTGCCGAGCGCGAGATGATCGTCGAATACGACCATCCCGAGGCGGGACGCGTGCGGCTCCCCGGAAATCCCATCAAGTTTTCCGGGGTGAACGGGACCCCGTCTACACCGGCGCCGCGCCTGGGCGAGCACACCGATGCCGTGCTGCGCGGGCTGCTTGGGCTCACGGAGGATGACATCGCAAATTTGCGGCGAGAGGGCGTCATCGCCTGAGCCGAGGAGAAGCATGCCTAAAATCGACGCCGAGACGGTCTTTCTCGTCCTGATGGCCGCCGTGGGCATCGCAATCGCGGCGATCTCCTGGGGATATGGTTTCGGCACGCTGCAGCGGCCGGGGCCGGGCTTGTACCCTTTTTTCCTCGGGGTCGCGATCCTCGTCTTCGCGCTCTCGCTGCTCGTGATCGAATCGAGGTCGGGCGCTTCCCGAGCGATCTTCGACAAGCCGGCGGCGGCGACGCTGGCGCTCATGACGCTCACGTTCTGCCTCTGGATCGTGGCGATGCCGCTCCTGGGCTATGTCCTCGTGACGCTCGTTGCCGCCTACGCCTTTTGCAAGATCATGCGGCTCGAAGGCTGGCGCAAGCCCCTTGCTGTGTCCGCGAGCACGGCGTTCTTCATTTACCTGCTGTTCGATTACTGGCTGTACATCGATCTCCCACGAGGGATACTGGGCTAGGGGCGTGACATGGAGGGAATGACTCTCCTTTACGACGGATTCGTCAATTCCCTCAGTGCCGTCAATCTGATCGCCTGCTTCATCGGCGTGCTGGTTGGCACCGTGGTCGGTGTGCTCCCCGGACTGGGGCCCACAGCCACCATGGTACTGATGCTGCCGTTCACGCTGCCGTATGGCCCGACCACCGGGCTCATCATGATGACCGGCGTCTGGTACGGCGCGATGTATGGCGGCTCCACCACCTCGGTGCTCGTCAACATTCCCGGCGAGGCGGCCAGCGTCGTCACCTGCATAGACGGCTATCAGATGTCGCGGCAGGGCCGCGCGGGCGCGGCGCTCGCGCTCGTCGCGGCGGGCTCGTTCGTGGCGGGCACGATCGGCATATTGGGGCTGCAGCTCTTCGCACCGGTTCTCGGCAATGCGGCGCTCTCCTTCGGCCCGCCGGAGTTCCTCGCGTTCATGATATTGTCGTTCGTGCTGCTCTCCAACCTCTCCGCCGAAGCGCCGCTCAAAGGCGCGTTGATGATTGCGTTCGGGCTGTTCCTGAGCACGATCGGCATCAACCCCATGGACAGCTATCCGCGCTTCACCTTCGGCGTGGAGAAGCTGATGCTCGGCGTCGATTTCCTGCCGATCGCCGTCGGCCTTTTCGGCATTTCCGAGATCCTGAAGATCGCGGTGGAGAAATACGTGAAGCCGGCGATCAGCCGAGTGAGGTTGAGGGAGCTTTACCCGAACCGTGAGGAAATGAGGCGTTCCATCGCACCGATGCTCCGCGGCTCGGTTCTGGGATTCTTCGTGGGCCTGCTGCCCGGGCCATGCACGGTCATTTCGACCTTCGTCGCCTATGCTCTGGAGAAAAGGTTGTCGCGCACGCCGCAGCGTTTCGGGCAGGGCGCCGTGGAAGGGGTGGTCGCGCCCGAGTCCGCGAACAACAGCGCAGTGATGGGCTCCATGATTCCGCTCCTGACGCTCGGCATTCCTTTTGCGGCGCCGAGCGCCATCATGCTCGCGGGACTGCGGATGCACAACGTCGAGCCCGGACCGATGTTGTTCGTGACGCACCAGGAGGTGTTCTGGACGTTCGTGGCGACGATGTACATCGGAAACATGATGCTCCTCGTGCTCAACCTGCCGCTCGTCGGCGTGTTTGCCCGGATCGCGTCGATCCGTCCGCCGGTCCTGCTGCCGATCATCAGCGTGATCTGCCTCGTGGGCGTCTACAGCGTCAGAAATGCGCTCTTCGACGTGTGGGTCATGATCGTCGCCGGCGTCGTCGGCTATTTTCTGCGGCAATGGAAATATCCCATCGCGCCGTTTATCATCGGCGTCGTACTGGGGCCCACGACGGAAAACAGCCTGCGCCAGACGCTGCTCATGTTCAAGGGCGACGTCACTCTGATCGCGGAGCGGCCGCTGTCCATCGTCCTGCTGCTTCTGGCCGCCGGGTTCATCGCATACAAGCTCACGGCGCGTTGGCGGATGTATGCGCTGCAGACCGAGCAAAAAATTTAGAGCAGGATGAAATCCCACATGACAAGAAAGGAGAGGAGCATGAGGAAGCTGTCGATAGCGATCGCGAGTCTTGGATTGGTTGCGGGCGTTGGCGCGGGCACTGCGCACGCGGCTGACAAGTATCCGGCGAAGCCGATCATGTGCATCGTCGGCGTCGAAGCCGGCGCCGACGGAGACGTGCTGGTGCGGCCGATCATGCAGAGCGTGTCCAAGATGCTGGGCCAGCCCGTCGTGATCGTCAACAAGCCCGGCGGCGGCAGCTCCATCGCCTACCGCGAAATACACGCCGCGAAGCCGGACGGCTACACCTCGGCTGGGGCTCGGCGACCATCATCACCAACAAGCTGCAGGGCATCTCGCCGCTCGACTATCACGACTTCACCCACCTCGGCGCTTACGCCACCTTCTTTCCCATCGTGATCGCATCGACCAAGACGCCCCTGCACCTGAATACGATCCAGGAGGCGATCAAACACGCGAAAGCGAATCCCGGCAAGTTGAACATGGCCACTGCGGGCGTCGGGCAGAGCTGGTGGGTCGCCGCCATGTCGTTCATCGGCGGAACCGGCATCAAGGTGAACACCATTCCCCAGCCGGGCGCGGGGGCGATGACCGTGGCGCAGGTCGCCGGCGGGCATGCGGAACTCGGTGTCGCGGCGCTCGGTTCGGCGAAGGGCATGGTCGAGAGCGGGCAGGTGAGGTTTCTAGCAACGCTGGGCGACGCGCGCGCCCCGGCGCCGTACGACAAGATTCCAACGGTGAAGGAACTGGGTTACGACGTGAGCTGGGAATCCACGAACTTCCTCATGGGACCGCCGAAGATGCCGAAGGAAATCGTCGCCGTGCTCGTGAGCGCGATCGAAAAGGCGGTGAAGGACCCCGGCTACATCAAGTTTGCCAACGAGCGGAACACGCGCTGGGAGTACATCCCGCCGCAGAACATCGTGCCGGCCTTCGACAAGCGCAGAGCGGCGGTGCGGGAGATCATGGGCAAGGCCGGACTACTCAAGGAAGCAAAGTAAGCAGGTTCATCAACGAAGGAGGAAAACCAGCATGAGCAAGGCAGTCGTTTGGCGTCTCGCGGCGGCATGTGCGTTGGCGGCGGGCATGGGTGCAGCGCCCGCGTTGTCCGCGCCGGGCTATCCCTCGAAGACACTCGAGTTCGTGGTCCACGTGAATCCGGGAGGCGGCACCGACGTCTTCGCGCGATTGGTCCAGGAGATCATTACGCGGGAGAAGCTCGTGACGCAGCCGATGATCGTCGCGAACAAGACGGGCGGCGCGGGAGCGGTCGCGTTCACTTATGTGAAGAGCAAGCGGGGCGATCCGCACACCATCCTGACGATCGCGACGGGCTCGTTCGTCACGGCGATTTCGCGCGCCGATCTCGAACTCGGGCTCGAGCATTTCACCCCCGTCGCATTCTTCGCCCGCGATCCGCAGGGCGTAATCGTGCCGACGGATTCCAAATACAAGACGTTCAAGGACCTGGTGGACGACGCGAAGACCCAGCCGGAAGCGATCGTATGCGCGGTCACCTCGGCCACGGGGACCGGCCGGCAGACGCTCTGGCGGATCGAGCGCGAGACGGGCGCCAAGTTCAAGTTCGTGACCTTCAAGGCCGGTTCGGAAGCGGTGCTCTCGGTGCTCGGCGGACACGTGCCGTTCACCACCGAGAACGTGAGCGAGGCATGGGCGCACATCGAAGCGAAGAAGATGCGGGTGCTCGCCGTCACTACCGAGCAGCGCATGCCCGCGCTGCCCGATGTGCCGACGCTGACGGAAATCGGGTACAAGGTGCAGATCGGAACGGGTCGCGGGTTCGGCATGCCGGCGGGCGTGCCGAAGGAAGCGGTCTCCGCCATGGAAGGCGTCCTCAAGAAGGCGCATGCGAGCCCGCTGTGGCGGGATTACTCCAAGAAGAACATGTACGAGGACCGGTGGATGGGCAGCGCGGAGTTCGCGAAGTATCTTGCCGAGCAGCGCGCGGCGCAGAAGGAGTTCATCGACTCGATCGGCCTCTCCAAGAAGTGACTGAAGAAGGCTGAGCGCGTTATGTACGTGCCCCGGCATTTCAGCGAGGACGATGCGGACAGGCTCGCGGGCCTCATCGCTGAGAACGGATTCGGGATGCTCGTCACCCTAGCGGACCGGCGCCCGTTCGCGAGCCACATTCCTTTCCTCTATGAGAAGGAGAGGAAGGTGCTGCTGGGGCACGTCGCGCGCGCCAATCCGCAGTGGCGTCACTTTTCCGGCGATACGGAAGTCATGGTGGTGTTCCAGGGGCCGCATGGCTACATCTCGCCATCGTGGTATCGCGCACCCGGCGTGCCGACGTGGAACTACGCCGTGGCGCATATATACGGCCGCGCGCGGGCGCTGGAGGATCCGGCTGAAATCAGGCCGATCGTCGAAAGCCTGACCGGGAAGTACGAGCGCCACAACGAGCGACCGTGGGTGCCGGCCTACGATCCGCGCATGCTGGGCGCCATCGTGGGCGTGGAAGTCGCCGTGAGCGAAGTGCAGGGCAAGTTCAAGCTGAGCCAGAACCGGCCCGCTACGGATCGCGCCGCCGTCATCGCGCAGCTCGAAGCCTCCGGGTCAGAGGGAAATCTCGCACTTGCCGCATTGATGAAGGAAAAGTACGAGCCGCCCACGCACTGAAACCGGCAAGGCCCGCTATCGCATCGTGCTGGACGCCGATTTTGGCTGATGGCGTCTTCGACGATCACTTGGTAATGCGGGCAAGTGCCTGTTGGAGCGGCGCGGCGTCGGGATTCTTGACGGTTGCGCGCACCAGGATATCAACCGGGGTGACCGGCTTACCGTAGAACGCCTGATTGGCGGCATCGTCAGGCGCAAGGACCGTTCCGTCAAGACTCACCCCCACGTAGGCGCCTTTCGAGCGAGCGAAGGATACCATGTCGGCCGTCACCGTCGCCGCCGCACCGACGCCGACCGGACCGGCCGTGATGGTCGCATCTCCACCGAGCTTGAATGAGCGGCTGAGGAGTCCATTCAGAGCCTGTTCGGACATGACCAGTATGACGACCTCGGAAACGTCCACGCCCAACTGGAAGCCGACGCCGCCAGCGGCCAAATTGTAGAAGGCCGGGCCGATCCACCTGCCACTCTTGTCGCGCGCAAGCACCAGCGCTTCACCGCCAGATCCGCCGAACACGAAAGCCGCGCGTGTGACCCGCGGACTGATAATCACCGCCCGGGCCTTGTTCAGGTTTTCCCTGAACCACTTCATTTCAGGATCGTTCGCGAAATTCGCGATCGTCTGTTGTGCCCGGGCAACCTGCTCCGTCGTGTCGGAACGCGTTGGCGTCGTCGTACCGCAGCCTGCAAGCCCCGCAACAGCGCAGAAGACTACAAAGGTCACGGCGTGTCGGATAGTCGATTGCATGATGCACTCCTTGTAACGATTACCGGAGGAACACAAGGCCGGCGAGCAGGCATATGCGCCTCATTCATAGCGCTTGCTTCCGTCCCTCAGCCCGACCTCGAAATCGAACTTGCGGCCATGCATCAGTATGGTCTCCATATATGTAGTTCTTTTACGCAGTGAGGGTGAAATTGGCACGCTGCTCGGCTCGTATGGCACCGCGTTGATCCGCGTCAAGTCGACAAAAAGCAGTCGGAGCCGACGAGCCGGCGCGGTCCCGCTGTAGGTACGCGGAGGACGACGGCTGTCGGAAGCTCTGGGAATAGAGCGTGTATGATCGCGTCGTTCCGCCTCCAGGCGGGGCAAGCAACCAGGGAAACGTGAACAATGGCCCAGGTCATCGCTGCTGCACCCGAGCAAGCTTATGCCGAGCACCGCAGTTACTTGCTGGCGCTCGGCATCCTGTTCGCCATTGTGTGGACGACGCTCGCGATCGAGCCCCGGTATCGCGGAGACTGGGCGCTGGAAAACGCCCTGGTGCTGGCGTTCGTGGTCGGCGTCGCGCTCACGTATAAGAAGCTAGTCCTGTCCCGCGTCTCGTACACGCTCATCTTTCTCTTCCTGTGCCTGCACGAGGTCGGCGCGCACTATACCTATGCGGAAGTGCCGTACGATGAGTGGTTCGAGTCAGTCAGCGGAGTGAAGCTCGACAGCCTGCTGGGCTGGGAGCGCAACAATTTCGATCGAATGGTGCACTTCAGCTACGGCCTGCTGCTCGCCTACCCGGTGCGCGAGGTCTTCCTGCGGGTGGCCGCGGTCCGCGGCTTCTGGGGCTACTTCCTGCCCCTGGACCTGACGATGTCGACTTCGATGGTGTTCGAGTTGTTCGAGTGGGCGGCAGCGGAAGTTTTCGGCGGAGACCTCGGTCAGGATTACCTCGGCACCCAGGGCGATGTGTGGGACGCGCACAAGGATATGGCGCTCGCGAGCCTCGGTGCATTGATCGCAATGCTGCTTACGTCCGCCATCAATCGCCGCCTGCAACGCGACTTTGCGCGGGAATGGGCGGAGAGCCTCCGGGTCAAGATTCCACAACCGTTGGGCGAAGAAGAGATTTCACGCATGCTGAATGAAGAGCGGGCCGCCGATTCCCATCGCTGAGGCAAGTCGCGGTGTGCGTGCCTGCGACGCACACCCGACGTAAAGGCGATTTACCGAAGCAGTGAGCGGGCTCACTCACCTTCTGTGGTGCGCTTGCATTCCAGAACCGCTTTTCTTCCTTCCTCCTCGCTCACTTGATGTAACTGCGATCGCGGTTGCCACAAGCCCATCTTCACCTCCTGCCAGACATAGTGATTGCGGCCTTCCTGGGCATTCACGGTGATTCGTGCCGTGTTTTCGGTGTGCGAGGCGATTTCGTACGTCCCGGGCGGCACCTCCCAGAGAAAATACGTTTGCGCACCCGTTTTGCCCATGACTTTCCCATTCAGACTGACTGTCATCGCAACTGCAGCGCCCAGCGTCTCACTGCGGTAGAGGTAGATATTGGAGTGGCCTTTGCGGGGCTGGAACTGCTTGGCGCTCGTATCGGCTTCCATGGAGGCCATTGGAACGGAGGCACAACCGGCAAGGGCAACAAAGACAAGCAGGAATACCGCTCTGATCAACTTCATTCATCTCCCCTTCGATCAAAAAAATTTTGGAATTCCACGCCGGCGCGGAACCGAATGACTTCACGGCCAGCCCGATTTTAGTACAACGTCATGACGCGCAGGATATCCGAACGCCGAGTGAATTTGGCCCAAATACGTCACATCGCCAGGCACTTTTCCCTTCGGTGCACGTCCAACGAGGCATGCCCATTCAGCGATCCGTCGTTTTCTGCGGTCTCCTGGTGTCCCTCGCCGGCGCACCGGCCATGGCGGACGATCCAGCCGCGCGCGAGCTCCAGCGCCACCAGTTGCAGCGCCAGCAGCAGCAGGACGAGCTGCAGCTGCGCATGCAGCAGTACCAGCGCAGCACGCAGCCTCCGCCGCCAAGCGTGCAGCAGGAACAGGCGATCCGCCAGCTCGAAACGGAGCAACTGCAACAGCAGCGCGCGCTGCATTACCGCCAGCAGCAGCATCTGCCGCCGCCTTCGTCCTTGGACGACGAAGCGACGCGCCGTGCGAAGGCCCAGCTCGAGCGGCAGCGCGCGGAGCAGGAAAGCCGGCGCCAGATGCAGCGCTTCGATTGGGAACTGGATCAGGCGCAGCGGCGCAGCGGAAACTGACGCCCGTCATGCGGGCGGGGCTCTCTTGTCTGCTTGGTGGTCCGTCCCCGTGTCTGTCCTGGGCGGCATTGGTGTAAGCTATTCGCCAATGCAAGAATCGCATCACAAGAATCAGAGGAGGTTCCCGGACATGAAGCTCACCTGGCTGCGCGCGTTGCCGCTCGTGTTGTGCCCAATCCTTTTTCAGGGCGGCGCCGCGGCGGCGCAAAGCTATCCCGCTAAGCCCATACGGATCATCGTGCCGTACGCCCCGGGCGGCTCGACCGATGTGGTCTTTCGCATCCTGGCACCGCGTCTCACTGAAAATCTCGGGCAGCAGGTGCTGGTCGAAAACCGCCCCGGCGCCGCGTCGACCATAGGCCTCGATCTCGTCGCGAAATCGCCGCCCGATGGCTACACCTTGGGCGTGGCGAACATCGCATACGGCGCGAACCCGACGCTCTACAAGAAAATGCCGTTCGATTCCGAGAAGGACCTGGTGCCGGTGAGCCTCGTGTCCATCGTCACCATGGTGCTCTCGGTGCATCCCTCGGTTCCCGCGAAATCGGTGAAGCAGCTCATCGCCCTTGCGAAGTCGAAGCCCGGAACGCTCAACTACGGCTCCGCCGGAAACGGCAGCGCGAACCATCTCGCCACGGCGCGCTTCGCACACATGACGGGGACCAACCTGGTCCATGTCCCGTACAAGGGCGGCGGCCCGGCGGTCGTCTCCATCGTGAGCGGAGAGACGGCCGTGCTGTTCGCCACGATCCCCTCCGCGATCCAGCACTTCAAGAGCGGCAAGCTCGTGCCGCTCGGTGTCAGCCGCGCGCAGCGCAATACGGCGCTGCCCGATATTCCGACCATCGCGGAGGCGGGCGTGCCGGGCTATGAAGCGATCGAGTGGAACGGCGTAATGGTGCCGGCCGGCACAACGCCT
>CAMPGR010000067.1 GCA_946885605.1 uncultured Pseudomonadota bacterium | reverse complement strand
GAGGTAGGGGTCGCGGGTGAAGCCCATGCCGACGACGTAAAAGAGCGTCGCGATGCGCTGGTCGGGTATGGTCACGTTGACGTGCTCCAGCGCGACGATGTTGCCGACATCGTCCGCGCTGCGGTCGTAGCGCGCGGCTACGCTCATTTAGGCGCCTGCCTTTCGCTTCGCACACGCGCCTCGCGCGCTTCGAGCGCGCGGCGCCCGATATCGCTGCGCATCTGCATGCCGTCGAAACGGATACGGCCGGCGATCTCGTAGGCACGGCGCTGTGCGGTTTTCGGGTTATGCCCCAGGGCTGTCACGCACAACACCCGCCCGCCATTGACGATCACCTTGTCCGCTTCGAGCGCCGTGCCGGCGTGAAACACGTGGCAGTCTTCGGTGGCATCGGGGAGCCCGTGTACCGCACCGCCCTTGCGTGGCGTGCCGGGATAACCGGCCGCGGCGAGCACCACGCCGAGCGCGACGCGCGGATCCCACTGCGCCTCGGCGGTATCGAGGTGGCCAGCGAGCGCCAGCTCGATCAGCGCGGCAAGGTCGCTCTTCAGCCGCATCAGGATCGGTTGCGTTTCCGGATCGCCCATGCGGCAGTTGTACTCGAGCACGCGGACGTCGTTATCGGTGATCATAAGCCCCGCATAGAGAAAGCCGACGTAGGGCAATCCATCCTTCTGCATGCCGGCGAGCGTCGGATCGATGACCTCCCGCATGATTTTCGCGTGCAACTGCGGCGTGACAACCGGCGCGGGCGAGTAGGCGCCCATGCCGCCGGTGTTCGGCCCCTGATCGTTGTCCAGCAGCCGTTTGTGATCCTGGCTCGTCGCAAGAGGCAGCGCATGGCGGCCGTCGCACAACACGATGAAGCTCGCCTCCTCGCCCTCGAGGAATTGCTCGATGACAACGCGCGACCCCGCGGCACCCATACCGTGGTCGACGAGCATCATGTCCACCGCGGCGTGAGCCTCGCTCGGCTGCATCGCGACCACTACCCCCTTGCCCGCAGCAAGCCCGTCCGCCTTTACTACGATGGGCGCCCCGTGGCGCTCGATGTAAGCGTGTGCCGAGGCGGCATCGGTAAAGGTGGCATAGGACGCGGTCGGGATGCCATGGCGCGCCATGAAGGACTTCGCGAAATCCTTCGAGCTTTCGAGTTGCGCCGCGCCGCGCCTCGGGCCGAAGATCCTCAAGCCCTCTTCCTGAAAGCGATCCACGATGCCTTCCGCGAGGGGGTCTTCCGGCCCGACGACCGTAAGCCCGATGTCCTCCCGACGGGCGAAATCGATGAGTTCCGGGATCGTTGCGGCCGGGACGTTTTCGATGCCCTCCTCCTTCGCCGTGCCGGCGTTGCCGGGCGCGACGAACACGCGCGTGACGCGAGGCGATTGGGCGAGGCGCCATGCCAGGGCATGCTCTCGTCCTCCGCCGCCCACGACCAGGACTTTCATGTAGGGCCTCTATGGAGCATCGTGCAGATGGTTGACAACATCTGCACCACGAATCTCCCCTCGCCCGCAAACGCGGGAGAGGGGCGGGGGTGAGGCCGAGCGCCGTCAGTCATTCTACGGCGCTCGTTAGTGCCGGAAATGACGAATGCCGGTGAATACCATGGCGATGCCGTGCTCGTCAGCCGCCGCGATCACTTCTTCGTCCCGCATGCTTCCTCCTGGCTGTATGACGGCCTTGGCACCGGCTTCCGCCAGTACATCGATGCCGTCGCGGAAGGGAAAGAACGCATCCGAAGCCACGACGGAGCCCGCGAGCGTGAGGCCCGCGCTCGCCGCCTTCATCGCGGCAATGCGCGCGGAATCGACCCGGCTCATCTGCCCCGCGCCGACGCCCAGCGTCTGGCCGTTGGCGCAATACACGATGGCATTCGACTTCACGAACTTCGCCACGCGCCACGCGAAGAGGAGATCGGCGAGCTGCCGTTCAGTCGGCTTCAGCCTGGTCACGATCCTGAGCTGGTCGGCCGTCACCATCAGGGTGTCGGGTGTCTGGACGAGGAGCCCGCCGCCGACGCGCTTGAAGTCGTGAACGTTGGCACCGGCCGCAAGAGGCACGGTCAGGATGCGCGTGCCCGCTTTGCGGGCGAGCACCCTGCGCGCCTCGTCGTTCACTGCAGGCGCAATGAGCACTTCGACGAACTGCTGCGAAACCGCCTCCGCCGCCGGGCCGTCGACTTCGCGGTTGAAGGCGATGATGCCGCCGAATGCGGAGGTGGGATCGGTGGTGAAGGCCTTGCGGTACGCCTCCGCCTGATCGTCCCCCAGTGCAGCACCGCACGGATTGGCGTGCTTCACGATGACACACGCGGGCTCGTCGAACGTCTTCACGCACTCCCAGGCCGCGTCGGCGTCCGCGATGTTGTTGTACGACAGCTCCTTGCCCTGCAGTTGGACGTATTCGGCGAGGCTCCCCGGCACGCGCACCGGGTCCCGGTAGAAGGCGGCATCCTGGTGCGGATTCTCGCCGTAGCGCAGCCGCTGCACGAGCTCGTATTGGAGGTTGAGGCGCGCGGGAAACTCGCTGCGCCTTCCGGCACTGTCGACCGCCGTCAGATAGTTGCTGATCGCGTCATCGTACGCCGCGGTGTGGGAGAAGGCTTTCTGGGCAAGCCGAAAACGCGTCTCGATCCCCACCGCCCCGTTCGCAGCGCTCATCTCCTTCAGGACGGGCTCGTAGTCGGCCGGATCCGTCACCACCGCGACGTGCGGGAAGTTCTTGGCTGCGGCGCGCACGAGCGTCGGCCCGCCGATATCGATGTTCTCGATCGCCTCCTCGAGCGTGCAATCCGCGCGGGCGACGGTCTTTGCAAACGGATAGAGATTGACGACGACGAGATCGATCGTCCCGATGCCCGCTTTCTCCAGCGCGCTCATATGCTCCGCGCTGTCGCGGCGCGCCAGGATGCCGGCATGCACGCGCGGATGCAACGTCTTGACGCGCCCGTCGAGCATTTCGGGGAAGCCGGTGTAATCCGCGACTTCGGTCACGGCAAGGCCGGCTTCGCGCAGAAGCGCCGCGGTCCCGCCGGTCGAAATGATCCGGATGCCGAACCCGCCGAGCGCGCGCGCAAACTCGACTATCCCGGTCTTGTCGGAAACGCTGATCAGCGCTTGCTTGAGTATGCCCATCGGCGGCCGCCCGCATCAAAAGCTTCTTACCCCTTGATGCTTGATCGTGATCGTTGGCCCCTTGCTCCTTGACCCTAGAACTTGATGCCGTGCACCTTGATCTTCTTGCGCAGCGTGTTGCGGTTGATTCCCAGCATTTCGGCGGCGTGCGTCTGGTTGCCCTTCACCCGATGCAGGACCGACTCGAGCAGCGGTTTCTCCACACAGTGTATGACCATGTCGTACACGCCGCTTGCCTTCTCCCCGTCCAGATCCTTGAAGTAGCCGTCGATCGCCTTGCGCACCATGCGCGCCATTTCGTTTTCGTTGATCATGCTGCAAGTTCCTCGCTATAGCTGAGATATCGGCCGCTGGCGGCGAGTTGACCGAAAAACTCGTCCACGGCCCGGCACTGCTCCTCGGCAGTCTGCAACTGGTTCATGTTGTGGCGGAAGGCCGCCGAGCCGGCAAGCCCCTTGGTGTACCAGGAGATATGCTTGCGCGCGACGCGCACGCCGGTGAACTCGCCGTAGAAGGCGTAGAGATCGCGGAGGTGCTCCTTCAGCACCCGATGGATCTCCACCACCTCCGGCGGCGCGAGATGCTCGCCGGTGGATAGGTAGTGATCGATCTCCGCGAACATCCACGGCCGTCCCTGCGCCGCGCGGCCGATCATGACCGCATCGGCCCCGGTGCAGTCGAGCACGCGCTTCGCGTCTTCTGCCGTCTCGATGTCGCCGTTGGCGATGACGGGAATCACGACGTGCGTCTTGACGGCCGCGATGGTGTCATACTCCGCGTTGCCGGAAAATCCGCACGCACGCGTGCGGCCGTGGATCGCCAGCGCGCGGATGCCGGCGCGCTCCGCGATCTTCGCGACGGTGCATGCGTTCTTGTGCTCGCGGTCCCACCCGGTACGGATTTTGAGGGTAACGGGCACGTTGACCGCGCCGACTACCGCATCCAGTATGCGGCCGACGAGCGGCTCGTCCTTCATGAGCGCCGAGCCCGCCATGACGTTGCACACTTTCTTCGCCGGGCAGCCCATGTTGATGTCGATGATCTGCGCGCCCTGATCGACGTTGTAGCGCGCCGCTTCGGCCATCATCTGCGGGTCGGCCCCTGCGATCTGCACCGAAATCGGCTCGACCTCGCCCTCGTGATTGGCGCGCCGCCGCGTCTTCTCCGAGCCCCACAGCAGCGAATTGCTCGCCACCATTTCCGACACGGCGAAACCGGCGCCCATGCGCTTGCACAACTGGCGGAACGGCCGGTCGGTGACTCCCGCCATGGGCGCGACAACGAGCTTGTTCCTGAGGTGGTAGGGACCGATTTTCATCGGCGGTTTTTCGCGGAAAAGGCCCACATTCTAATCGCAGCGTGCACCCAAGAAAAGGAGATGATGGCGCCTCGCGCGCGCGTGTTGCGACAACAACACAGCAGCGAAGCGCGCGTGAAATGGAGTGCGGCTTCGAGCGAGTAAGCGCTCATTCAGAATGCGCGATCCGATGCTTCGCGCTTCTAGCCGCGGGCACCGAACGTCATGCGACGCAGGAGAAAATTCTTGGCCGGCGGCAGCGCATCGAGCAAGGCAAGGCCGGCTCCGCGCGCGGCGCGCAGCGGCGGGAAATCGTTGGAGAAAATGCGAACGAGCGCATCGGTGAATGCCATGCCGCCGCGCCGATCGATACGGCGGCGGTTCAAGCATGTCTGGAGCATGGCGGGGCTGCCGAGCGCATCCGGCTCCGCATCCCGGATTTCGGCGGCGAGTTCCCAGGCGTCGCGCAGCCCGAGGTTGAAACCCTGTCCGGCAACCGGATGCAACGTCTGCGCGGCATTGCCAATGTTGAGAGTGCGCGGCGCGCTCGCGCGCGCAAACTTGAGCGCGAGCGGGAAGAAGGAACGCGCGCCCGCCGTGGTCAACGCGCCGAGCCTTGCGCCAAACTCGCGATTCAGGCGGGCGAGGAACGCTTCCGGCGGTTCCTCGCAGCATGCGCAGGCGCTGTCAGCTTGCATGCTCCAGATGAGCGCAAGCTCTTCCCCGCACGGCAACAATGCGAGCGGGCCCCGGGGCGTGAAGCGCTCGTACGCTACGTTGCGATGCGGGCGTTCGCTGCGCACCCTCGCGACGAGGGCCGACTGGCCGTAATCGATGACCTTCGCTGCGGGTTCATGCAGCGCCCCACCGTCTGCCACGATGACCATTCTTGCCGCCGCGGCATCCGGTTGCCCGCCTTCCTGATATTCGACCCTCGCGAAGCCGCTATCTGCGTGGATCGCAGTGACCTTGACACGGTAGAGCGCCGGGGCGCCGCGTTCATCCAGTGCGCCGGTCAGGGCGGATTGCAGCCGTGGATACTGCACGACGTAGCCCAGAGCGGGCAGCCCGGCTTGATTCGCCGTCATGGCGACACGCCCGAACCCGCCTTGATGAGACACATGGACTTCGAGGATCGCGGTAGCGGGTTCCAGCGCTTCCCATACCCCAAGATGCTCGAGGATGAGGCGGCTGCCGTAAGCCAGCGCGAGCGGGCGCGGATCGGCGACCGTGGCTCCGCGCGCCCGCGACTCGAGCAGGAGCGCGTCGACACCCGCCTTCGCGAGCGCGAGGGCGAGCGCCGTGCCCACCGGACCGCCGCCCACGATTACGACGTCTGCCCGTTTCGCATCCATTCTTCGATGTCCGCGACCGCCTTGGGCGCGTCGCGCGTCAGCACTTCGCATCCGGAGGCCGTGACGAGGACGTCATCCTCGATCCGCACGCCGATACCGGCGTAGCGCTCCGGGATTCCCTCCGCGCGCCGGACATAGCAGCCGGGCTCCACGGTCAATACCATGCCGGGTTGCAGCGGACGCCATTTACCCTCGTGCCGATAGTTGCCGGCATCGTGGACATCGAGCCCCAGCCAGTGCCCGGTGCGGTGCATGTAGAACCTCTTGTAGGTCTCCTTCTCCAGCGCTTCGTCCAACGTGCCGGTGAGCAGTCCGAGATCGATCATGCCCTGCGCAAGCACTTTGACCGCCTCTTCATGCGGCGCGATCCAAGAGTTGCCCGGCTTGACGGCTGCGATTGCGGCCTCCTGTGCCGTGAGCACGAGTTCGTAAATTTCCCTCTGGGGGCCGCTGAACCGTCCATTCACCGGGAAGGTGCGCGTGATATCCGAAGCGTAGCCGTCAAGCTCGCAGCCAGCGTCGACGAGCAGCAAATCGCCGTCGCGCAGCGCGGCGTCATTTTGGACATAGTGGAGCACGCAGGCCCGTTCGCCCCCGGCCACGATCGGCGTGTACGCGGGAGCCTGTGCGCCGTGGCGCCGGAATTCGTACAACAGCTCCGCTTCGATCTCGTGCTCCGCGCCGCCGGGCCGGGCCGCCCGCATTGCGCGCCGGTGCGCGCGCGCGGAGATCTGCGCCGCCCGCCGCATGATGTCGAGCTCCGCCGCATCCTTGATGAGGCGCATCTCGTCCACCACCGCATGCACATCGCGGTACTCGAGCGGCGCCGCGACGCCGCTGCGCACCCGTTCCCGCACCGCATTGACCCAGCTCAGAATGCGCGCATCCCAGCCTAGGTCCCCGCCGCCAAGGTGACAGTACACTGCGGGCTGATCGGCAAGGATCTGCGGCATTTCGGCGTCCAGCTGCGCGACGGGATGGGCTTCATCGAAGCCAAAGGCGTTGCGTGCTGCCTCCGGGCCATAACGATAGCCGTCCCACACTTCCCTTTCGGGATCCTTTTCACGGCAGAAGAGGATGCTCTTCGGCGCCTCGCCCGCGACGACAATCAGCACCGCTTCCGGCTCGCCGAACCCCGTGAGGTAGTAGAAGTAGCTGTCGAAGCGGTAGGGATAATGCGCATCGCGGTTGCGCGTGCGTTCGGGGGCCGTGGGGATGATCGCCACACCTGCGCCCATGGCGCGCGCGAGCGCCCTGCGCCGCTCCTGGAAGATCGAGATATCGGTCACTGCGAAAAGGCCTGAAAGACGCCTATTTAACGTCGGCGCGCAAGAACGGGCAAGCGACGTGCTTTCATCATGATCAATAAGCCAGAGCGCTCAGCGGACGGCCGCAAGCAGCCGATCGAGTGCGGCGAGCCGTTCGGGCGTGCCGACATCGATCCACTCGCCATCATAGCGCTCGCCGCTCACTCGTCGCGCCGCGACCGGCTCGCGCAACAGGACTGCGAGCTGGTGCTTCGTGCCGCGCGCAACAGGCGCGAAGAGCTGCGGGTGGTAGACGCCGATCCCGCTGAAGGTGAAGCGCTCCTCCGAGTCGTGGACGATGCGTCCATTTTCCAGGCCGAAATCACCGCTCGGATGGTGCGGCGGATTGCGGACGAGAACGAGGTGAGCGAGCATGCCGTCGCGGGAAAGGCCCGTCGCGTGCGCGCGCAGCCGGGCGAAGTCGAAGTCGGTGTAGACGTCAGCGTTCACCACCAGGAACGGCTCGTCTCCGAGGAGCGGCAGCGCGGCCGCTATTCCGCCTGCTGTCTCGAGCGGCTGCGCCTCGCGCGAATACCTGATGCGCGCCCCGAACGCCGCGCCGTCACCCAGCGCGTTCTCGATCATTGCGCCGAGGTGCGACACGTTGACGACGAACTCGCCAAACTGTGCGCGCACGAGACGTTCGAGCAGCCAGGCGATCAACGGCTTGCCGGCGACGCGTAGCAGCGGCTTGGGCACTTGATCCGTCGCGGGCCGCATGCGTTCGCCGCGTCCGGCAGCGAGTATCATGGCTTTCATGCGCCTAGAAGGTGTAACGGGCCGCGGACGGGCGCTGCTCGACACGGTCAAGCACCGCAAGGATCGGCGCAAGCTCGTTGTAGCGCTCGCACACCGCGCGCGCATAGCGGAGAAAACGCGGCGTGTCCTCGAGGTACCCGCGCTTGCCGTCGCGGTAGTGAATCCGCGCGAAGATCCCGAGCACTTTGAGGTGACGCTGCAGCCCCATCCATTCGAAGTCGCGATAGAACGCGCCAAAGTCGGCCGGGACGGGCAAGCCCGCGCGTTTCGCCTTTTCCCAGTAGCGCACCGTCCAGTCGAGCACCTGCGCTTCGTCCCAGCTTATGAACGCATCCCGGAAAAGCGACACGACATCGTAGGTGATCGGCCCCCATACGGCGTCCTGAAAGTCGAGTATCCCGGGGTTGGGCTCGCTTACCATGAGATTGCGCGGCATGTAGTCGCGGTGCACGTATACGCGCGGCTGTGCGAGCGCGTTCGCGACGAGCAGAGCGCTGCCCTTCGCCAGCATCTCTCTTTCGCGCGCATCGAGCGCGATCTCGAGGTGGCGCCCGATATACCATTCGGGGAAGAGCGCGATTTCGCGCGTGAGCAGCGCTTCGCCGTACGGGGGCAAGGCGTCGGGCCGGCTCGCAAGCTGCCAGTCCACGAGCGCGTGGATCGCGTCACGGAAGAGCGCGTCCGCATTGCCGTTATCGAGCGCCTTCAGGTATGTGGTCGTGCCAAGATCGCTGAGGAGCAGCAGCCCGCGCTCCAGATCCTGCGCGATGATCTCGGGAACGTGCAGGCCTGCGGCGCGCATGAGTGTCGCCACCCGAATGAAGGGTCTGCAATCTTCGCGCTCGGGAGGCGCATCCATCACGATCCACGAACGCTCCTCATGCGTCAACCGGAAATAACGACGAAAGCTGGCATCCTCCGATGCAGGTGCGAGCGAGAATGAATCGGTGCCGATCCATTCTGTCGCCCATTCGCGCGCCAATGCCAGTCGCTTATCGGAAACAGTCTCCAATCAATTGCCTAAAGGGGGAATTTGTGCGATTTTACCATCTGACTGCTGTTCGCCCACGATGCACAAGCTGCCAATAATACGCATCTCGCTTGCCCTCTCGTGCGCACTGCCGCTCGCCGCGACGGCCCAGGAAGGATTACAGCTCAAGCCGCAGCGCTCCCTCGGCCTCACACCGCCTTCGGACCCGGACAAGCTTCCCATCTTCCTCGAAGCCGACCAGGTGCGCGGACACGCGGAAAAGGAGATCGAGGCGGAAGGCAACGTGAAGCTTCGCCGTGGCGGACAGTCCGTGTTCGCCGAATGGATGCGTTACGACCTGCCCTCGGAGGAGATCCAGGCAGCAGGTAACGTGCGCCTCGAACAGGACGGCACGATCGTCAAGGGCGAGCGGCTGCAATACGATCTCCGAACGGACCGCGGCTACATGGAAAAGCCGCGCTACGTCCTTACTCCGGCGCCGGCGCAGGCGGCATCCACGACGCCGGCCAAGCGCCGATTCAGCGAGACGGACGCGCGCGGGCGCGCCGAGCGGCTCCTCTTCGAAGGGCCGCGGCGCTATCGCGCGGAGCAGGCGGAATACACGACGTGCGAGCCGGGGAACGACGACTGGTTCTTGCGCAGCGATAATCTGTATATCGACAAGGATCGTGATGTCGGGGTCGCACGCGATGTCAGCATCGTGTTCATGGACCGGACGATTTTCTATTCGCCGTACCTCAGTTTCCCCCTGCATCAAGAGCGGAAGTCGGGTTTTCTCGCGCCTCACCTGGGCACGTCTTCGAGTAGCGGGGTGGAAGTCACGGTGCCCTATTACTGGAACATCGCGCCGAACCGCGACTACACCCTTTCGCCGCGGCTGCTGACCAAACGCGGCCTGCAGTTGAACAACGAGTTCCGGTATCTCGAGCCCGACTATCACGGGGAAGCGCGTCTCGAGGTGTTGCCCGGCGACCGCCAGAAAAACGACGAGGAGCGCTACGCCGCATTCGTGCGCCATGAGCACCGGCTGCCCTACGGGTGGTACGGGCTGCTCAACCTGCAGAAAGTATCGGACGACACGTACTTCACCGATCTCTCGACACGGATCGCGCTCACGTCGCAGATCCTCCTGCCGCGCGAAGGCATTCTTTCCCGCAGCGGAACCTGGGGCCAGACCGGCGCTTACGGGCTCACCGCTCATGTCCAGCGCTGGCAGACGCTGCAGGCCGACCCCCTTGCGCCGATCACACCGCCGTACAACCGGCAGCCGCAGATTTCCTTCCTCGCGCAAAACTGGGACCTGATGCGCACCGACGTCGAGCTGCTCGGCCAGTTCGCCGACTTCAATCACCCGACGCTCGTCAACGGCCGGCGCATGGTCGCCTATCCGAGCTTGACGCTTCCGCTCCGGACCGCGTACGCGTACGTGACGCCCAAAGTCGGCGCGCATTTCACGCACTACGTACTCGACCGCGCGACGACGATGCTGCCGGATACGACGCGCACGCTACCCATCTTCACCACCGAAGCGGGCCTCATATTCGAGCGCGAGACGCAGCTTGGCGGGCAGTCCTTCCTCCAGACGCTCGAGCCCAGGCTCTACTACGTCTACATCCCCTTCCGCGACCAGAGTCAGATCCCGATTTTCGACACCGGGTTGCGCGATATCAATCTCGCCACGATCTTTGCGGAAAACCAGTTCAGCGGCCACGATCGCATCAACGATGCGAATCAGATCACGCTTGGCGTCATCTCGCGCTTCGTCAACGCCCAGAGCGGCATCGAGCGCGTGCGCTTCGCGCTCGCGCAGCGTTATTACTTCCAGCCACAGAGGGTGTTCGTGCCCGGTGTGCCGGTGCGTTCGAGTCAGAGCTCGAGCTCGGACCTGCTCGCGGCGGCGAGCGGAACGATCGCGCGCAACTGGTTTGCCGACGCCGGCTGGCAGTACAACACGGATCTCTCCCAGACGCAGAAATTCAACATCGCGGCGCGCTACCAGCCACAACCCGGCAAGGTGCTGAACCTCGTGTATCGCAGCACGGCGGGAGCGGTGCGCCAGACCGACATTTCCACCCAGTGGCCGATCACCTCGCAATGGACCGCCCTCGCGCGCTGGAATTATTCATTGCTCGACCAGCGCATGCTCGAAGGACTCCTCGGGTTCGAATACAATGGCGGTTGTTGGGTATTCCGAGCGGTGGCTCACCGGTTCGCCACGGCACTCCAGCAAGCCTCCACCTCGATTTTCGTGCAGCTCGAGTTGAGCGGCGTGTCGCGACTCGGGACGAATCCGTTCGAAGTGCTTAAGAACAATATCGCCGGCTACGTAAGGCAGGACCCGCGGGAAATCCGTCCGGAAGAGGGTCAATGGCCCGGGCGCTGAGCGCGCTTCGGGAATACTGAGCACCGCATGAGCTATTCGCTGCCTTCCATTATTGCCCGCTGCACTATAGTGTTCGCGGTAGCATTCGGGTGCCCGTCCGCCGCTTCCGCTCAGCAACCGCCGCCGATCAGGGTCATCGACCGTATCGTCGCGGTCGTCAACGATGAGGTCATCACGCGCAACGAGCTCGAAGAGCGCGTGAAGCTCGCGATGAGGCAGCTTCGGGAGCAAGGCACGCCGCCACCGGCCCGCGAGACGCTCGAACGGCAGCTGCTCGAGCGGATGGTGACCGATCGGGTGCAACTCCAGTTCGCAAAAGAAACGGGCCTGCGCGTGGACGACACGGAGCTCGATCGCGCGATCGGCCGCATTGCGCAGGAGAACCGCCTCACTGCGCAGCAGCTGCGCCAGGTGCTGGAAAAAGATGGCATACCTTTTGCCAAGTTCCGCGAGGACATCCGCAGCGAGATCGTCATTACGCGGCTGCGCGAGCGCGAAGTGGACACGAAAATCGTCGTGACCGAGGGCGAGATCGACAACTTCCTGAGCCTGCAGAAGCAGAGCGATGCGAACGATGAGTATAACGTTTCGCATATCCTGGTCGTCGTGCCCGAGAACGCGAGCCCGGAACAAATCCAGACGCGGCGGGCTCGCGCCGAGCAGGCTTATGCCCAGCTCAAGAGCGGCGCCGATTTTCGTCAGGTGGCGGTCGCCTTTTCCGAGGCGCCCGATGCGCTGCAGGGCGGGTCCATGGGATGGCGGCAATCCTCGCGACTGCCGACGCTATTCACCGAAGCGCTCAAGCCTTTGGGCGTCGGGGAACTGACTCCCATTTTGCGCAGCGCGAACGGCTTCCATATTCTCAAGCTCGATGACAAGCGGGGCGGCGGAGCGGCGGTGATCGTCCAACAGACGCACGCGCGACACATCCTGCTGAAGACGAACGAACTCGTTTCCGAGAACGAAGCGCGAAGCCGGCTTCTCGCACTCAAGGAGCGGCTGGAGAACAAGGAGGATTTCACGGCCCTCGCGCGCGCACACTCCGAGGATGCGAGTGCAACGAAGGGCGGGGATCTCGGCTGGCTTTCACCGGGCGATACCGTTCCGGAATTCGAGCGCGCGATGAATGCGTTGAAACCCGGAGAAGTGAGTCCGCCGGTCCAGACCTCCTTCGGCTGGCACCTTGTTCAGGTCCTGGAACGGCGCAATGAGGACATGTCGAAAGAGCGGCAGCGGCTTTCGGCACGGCAGGTCTTGCGCGCGCGCAAGTCGGACGAAGCGTACCAGGAGTGGGTGCGGCAGCTGCGCGATCGCGCTTACGTTGAGCTGCGAATCGAAGAACGCTGAGCGCCCGGAACGACATGATGAGACAGGGCTCGAGTGGCGTGCACTCCACGGCAAGGGGTGAGGCAACAAAGCCGCTCGTCGCGGTCACCGCGGGGGAGCCTGCGGGCATCGGTCCCGACCTCTGTGTTGCGTTGGCACACCTTACTCTCGCGCCACGAGTCGTCATCATCGGAGACCGCGGGCTCCTGGTGGAGCGGGCAAGGGCGCTCGGCACGCCGGTCCGGTGCGTGGAGTTTCAGGGAAGAGTTGATGCACCGTTTACCCCCGGAGAGGTTTCGGTGTTGCACGTACCGCTCGCCGTCCCGGCCGAGCCCGGTCGTCTCAATCCTGGCAACAGCGCCGCGGTGCTGCGGACGCTCGAGCTCGCGGCGGACGGGTGCCGGTCGGGCATTTTTGACGCCATGGCAACCGCTCCGGTGCACAAGGCAGTCATCAACGACGCGGGGTTCCCCTTCACCGGCCACACCGAGTTTCTCGCGCAGCGCCTGGGCACCGACACGGTTGTGATGATGCTGGTCGGGGGCGGCATGCGGGTCGCGCTTGCCACCACTCACCTCGCGCTCAGGGACGTCGCGGCAAGCATCACCCGCAAAAGCCTCGAGTCCGTGTTGCGGGTACTTCATCGCGATCTTGTCGAGCGTTTTGCGCTTGCGCACCCGCGTATAGTGGTCGCGGGGCTGAACCCTCACGCAGGCGAAGGCGGACACCTCGGGCGTGAAGAGATCGAGGTGATCGTCCCGGTGCTCGATCGACTGCGGGAGGAAGGTGTAGATCTCAGGGGGCCGATCCCCGCAGATACGCTGTTCCAGCCGCAATACCTCGACAGTTGCGATTGCGTGCTCGCGATGTACCACGACCAGGGTCTGCCAGTGCTCAAATATGCGAGCTTTGGCTCGGGCGTGAATGTGACCTTGGGGCTGCCCATCATCCGCACCTCCGTGGACCACGGCACTGCGCTCGACCTCGCCGCGACGGGGAAGGCGGAGGTGGGCAGCATGGTGGAAGCCGTGAAGCTCGCCGCAGCGCTCGCCAAAGTGCCCAAAGCGCCTTAGCAGGCCGCATGACGCGTCACGTACCGCGTAAACGCTTTGCGCAGCACTTCCTGGCTGATGAACACGTTATCGAGGCGATCGTAGCAGCCATTCGACCCCAACCCGAGGACCGGATGGTGGAGATCGGGCCCGGCCTCGGTGCGCTGACCCGACCGCTATTGGCGCATCTCAGGCATCTGCACGCGGTGGAAATCGATCGCGATATCGTCAGCCGGCTGGAGCGCGCCTATTCGCGAGAGCGCCTCACCCTGCACCAGGCGGACGCGTTGCGATTCGACTTCGCCGCCCTGGGCCCGGAACTTCGCGTGGTGGGCAACCTGCCCTACAACATCTCCACCCCTCTGCTGTTCCACCTCGCGGACAGCGCGCACTGCATCCGCGATATCCATGTCATGCTGCAGAAAGAGGTGGTCGCGCGCATGGTGTCGGCGCCGTCGAAGCCGGATTACGGCCGGCTTTCCGTGATGTTGCAATACCGCTTCGACATGGAACAGATCGCATCGGTACCGGCGACCGCTTTCCGCCCCGCCCCACAGGTAGAGTCCGCAGTCGTGCGCATGCTGCCGCTGCGAGAGGCGCCGCGAGCGGGCGACGAAACGCTGTTCGCCAAGCTGGTGCGCAGTGCCTTCATGCAACGGCGGAAAACCTTGCGTAACGCACTGCGCGACTACTTCACGGAAGAAGATTTCAAGGCGCTTGCGATCGATCCCGATGCGCGCGCGCAAGAGCTCTCCGTCTCGGACTATGTAACGGCGTCGAACTATCTCGCGAAGCGCCCCGGTGATGCGGTCTGCGCCTGAAGCCTGCGGGAAGTGCGTTTACTTGCGCTGCACGAACTCGATCTTGTAGCCGTCGGGGTCTTCAACAAAAGCGATGACCGTCGTGCCATGCTTCATCGGACCGGCTTCGCGGGTGACCTTGCCTCCCCGCTGCCGCACCCTTTCGCAGGCCTCGCGCGCGTCTTCCACTTCGACCGCGACGTGGCCGAACCCGGTCCCCAGGTCGTAGGAATGCGTATCCCAGTTGTACGTAAGCTCCAGCACCGCCGCACGCGACTCGTCGTCGTAGCCGACGAAGGCGTTGGTGAAGCGCCCGCCCGGGTAATCCGCACGGCGGAGCAGCTTCATCCCGAGCACTTTGGTATAGAACTCGATCGAGCGATCGAGATCGCCTACCCGGAGCATGGTGTGCAGGATCCGCCTCATACCTCCACCATTTCGAAATCTTCCTTGCGCGCCCCGCATTCCGGACAGGTCCAGTTCATCGGCACGTCTTCCCAGCGTGTCCCGGGTGCGATGCCCTCATCGGGCAGTCCCGCGGCCTCGTCGTAAATAAAGCCGCAGATCAGACACATGTAAGTCTTGTATACCTTGGCGTCCGCGGTAGTCATGTTTCGTCGATATTGGCGATGAATTTAGCTAGAATCGCATTTTAAACGATTCCTCCGGCGCCGCTGCGCGTCCAGCGTCGTACTCCTTCATTTCATGCCCGAACTTCCGCCTGTCGTACTCGTGTTCTCAGCAACCGATCCCAGCGGGGGCGCAGGGGTGCAGGCTGACATCATGACCCTCTCCAGCATGGGGTGCCATCCGCTATCGTGCGTCACCGCCATCACGGTGCAGGATACGATGGGCGTGGAGGACGTCTTCGCGCTCGATCCCGAATGGGTGGCGGACCAGGCGCGCTGCGTGCTCGAAGACATGCCCGTTGCCGCGTTCAAGATCGGGCTTCTTGGCAGTGTCGAAGCCATTGCGGCGATCGCTGAAGTCGTTGCGGACTATCCTGAGGTTCCGCTGGTGCTCGATCCGGTGCTCAGTTCCGGCCGCGGCGATGAACTGGCGACAGATGAGATGATCGCCGCCATGCGCGAATTGCTGATTCCGCAAAGCACGATCATTACACCGAACAGCATCGAAGCGCGCCGCCTCAGCGCCGACGAAGGTGAGGACACCGAGCAACCCGGCCTTGCGGAATGCGCGCGTCGGCTCATCACCACGGGATGCGAGTACGTGCTCATCACGGGCACGCACGAGAATACGCCGCAGGTCGTGAACACGCTCTACAACCAGGACGGCGTCGTGCGCAGCGACGCGTGGCAGCGTCTGCCGGGCACTTACCATGGCTCGGGATGCACGCTCGCTTCCGCAATCGCCGCGACGATCGCGAACGGCATCGCGATAGGCGACGCCGTGCGAGACGCGCAGGAATACACGTGGCAGGCCCTGAAGGCGGCATTCCGGCCGGGCATGGGACAGCACATTCCGGACCGCCTGTTCTGGGCGCGCGAGGAAGATACAGCCGAATCCACCGAATCCAAGTCGGAACCCGGCGAATCGCGCGACGAATGATCGCTGAGCGCAGGGTCCACGGAATCTATGCCGTGACGCCGGAGGATCTCGACGACGAGCGGCTCATGGCCAGGGTCGAGGCTGCGCTGCTGGGCGGCGCACGCGTGGTGCAGTACCGCAACAAGCACGGGCTTCCCGGCGTGCGCCGCAGGCAGGCCACGGCGCTGCTGGCCGTATGCCGCCGCCACGGCGCGCTGCTCCTCATCAACGACCATACCGAGCTGGCAGCGGCCATCGGCGCGGACGGCGTGCATCTCGGTCATGAAGACGGGGAGATCGCGCAGGCGCGTGCAGCGCTGGGGCCCGAAGCGGTGATTGGGGCATCCTGCTACAACGCGCTGGAAAACGCATGCCAAGCGGAGCAGGCGGGCGCGAGTTACGTCGCATTCGGGAGTTTTTTCCCGTCTCTCACCAAACCGGATGCCGTGCGCGCCCCCCTTACCCTGCTCCACGAGGCGAAACGTCGGCTTTCATTGCCCGTCGTCGCGATCGGCGGCATCACTCCGGAAAATGGCGCGTCGCTCATCACCGCAGGCGCTGACGCCATAGCGGTGATATCCGCGCTGTTCGATGCGCCGGACGTACGCGCCGCCGCGTCACGCTTGAGCCGGCTTTTTTCTGAAGCTCGCGAAAAGCCATGAAACGCAGCCAGAGGCTTTTTCACCGCGCGGAGCTTTCTATTCCGGGCGGCGTGAACTCGCCGGTGCGCGCCTTCAAGGCCGTGGGCGGCACGCCGCTTTTCATCCAGCGGGGTAAAGGTGCATGGGTATGGGATGCGGACGGCAACAGTTACGTGGATTACGTCGGCTCCTGGGGACCGCTGATCGTCGGTCACGCGCACCCGGAGGTGTTGGAAGCAGTGCAGGAAGCCGCACGGCGCGGATTGAGCTTCGGCGCGCCCACCGAGCAGGAAGTGGAGATGGCGGAATTGCTGTGCGCGCTCATGCCTTCGCTCCAACAGGTTCGCCTGGTGAGCTCGGGCACGGAAGCGACGATGAGCGCGGTTCGACTTGCGCGCGGCTACACGAAACGCCAGCTGATCGTCAAGTTCGAGGGCTGTTATCACGGCCACGTCGACGCGCTTCTCGTCAAAGCGGGCTCCGGTGCGCTCACGCTCGGACAACCGAGCTCGGCCGGTGTACCGTCTGAGACCGTGGCGCACACGCTCGTCCTGCCCTACAACGATGTGCCCGGACTCAAGCAAGCCTTTGCGCGCAACGGAAAGGATATCGCTGCCGTGATCGTGGAGCCCGTCGCGGGAAACATGAACCTCGTCGCGCCATGCCCCGACTTCCTGCACGCCATGCGCGAGCTGTGTACGCGACACGGCGCCGTGCTCATCTTTGATGAGGTGATGACCGGTTTTCGGGTCGCGCTTGGCGGGACCCAGTCGCTCTACCAGATCGCACCCGACCTCACGACCTTGGGCAAGGTGATCGGAGGCGGACTGCCGGTCGGGGCGTTCGGGGGCCGGCGCGAGATTATGAATTGCATCGCGCCCGCGGGTCCGGTGTACCAGGCCGGGACGTTATCCGGCAATCCGGTCGCAGTGGCGGCCGGGCTTGCCACGCTCAAGCTCGTGCAAGAGCCGGGATTTTTTGATGCGTTGAGTGCCACGGCGCATCGCCTCTGCGAAGGCTTGTCCGCGGCCGCCCGCGAGCACGGGGTGCGCTTTTCAGCGCAGAGCGTGGGCGGGATGTTCGGTATGTACTTCCGGGAATCGCCGCCCACCCGTTACGAGGAGGTGATGCAGGCTGACAGGGAGGCATTCAACGCGTTCTTTCACGCCATGCTCGCCGAAGGCGTTTACCTGGCGCCGTCGGCCTACGAAGCGGGGTTCGTTTCCGCCGCTCACGGCGTGGAGGAAATCGAGAAGACGGTGTCGGGCGCGCGCAAAGCCTTCGCCACCCTGAACCGGCTCGGCTTTCGATGCTGAGCTACCTGAGACGCAGCGTATCGAGCTGACGCAAGGTGTTCTCGCGCGCGGGACTTACCGTGCCAAGCTGTGAGCGGATGTCATGCAGCTCCCGCTCGAGCGCACTGCGGCGCACCATCGTAGACAGGTCCGACGGGTCGCGCGACATCGAATCGTATTCGCGCCGCGCCCAGTACTTTTCATGCCGAAGGTAGCTTTCGCGCCGCCCCAGCGCGGACACCGTGCCTTTTAAGAGGGTCACTTCTTGCTCGCGACGCCGCTCCGCCTCGAGCTTTTCGACCCTCTCCGTGCGCCCGGCCTCATGTTCCCGCCGCGCCCGGCTGAATCTCCTCGCCTGCTCGCTTTCCTCGGCACGCCCTTCTTCCGTAAAAGCCCCTTCCACGGCGATCGGCTCCCGTTCCTCGGCCGGCGCTTCCTCGGGAGCTCCGTCCGCGCCCGAAGCCGGCGATCCGGCACAGACCACGAGTGCCGCGGCGATTGCGGGAATCAACCGTACCCACATATCCTGTGACGCCTACCGCAATCCTGAAATATATTCGGCCACCGCTTTGATTTCGCGATCGGAAAGGCGGGCCGCGATCGCACGCATCATGCCGTTCGGATCATTTGCGCGCTCGCGGCTCCGAAACGCCTTGAGCTGCGCCTCGACGTATTCCGCGTGTTGCCCCGAGAGCCGGGGAAACTGTGCCGGTATTCCGACGCCGTCGGGCAAGTGGCATCCGGCACACGCCGCTACGTTCTTGGACAATATTCCGCCCCGGTAGATTTCCTGTCCCTGTTTCACGAGGTCGGGATCGCTCGCTGCGCCGGGCCTGGCCTTCTGGCTGGCGAAGTAAACGGCGAGATTCGCCATGTCATCGCTGGAGAGATTCGCTACCATGCCGGCCATCACGGGGCTCGGACGTTCGGCGGGCTTGCCGTTTCGCGACTTGAAATTCACCAGCTGCTTGAGCGTGTACTCGGGATGCTGAGCGGCGAGACTGGGGTTGGCGGGGATTACGCTATTGCCGTCGGCGCTATGACACGCCGCGCAGACCTGACCCACGATCGGTTGCGCCTTGGCGGGATCGCCCTTCACGCTTTGCGCGTAACTCAAAGACGAAAGCAGCGCGCAAGCAAACGCCGCCACGCTCAGGCGATAATTCATCTCCACTCCCTCGGGACTTTTCTAAACCGGGAGAGGTATTGTACAGAAGGCAGAAGGGCCCCTCAACATGCCAGTTTGCAAGCGAAAACAAGCACTCACCTCCGAGTTCCGAAGCGCGACCTACGTCGGATCGGTGCACGAGCCCGAACTCTTGCCACCGGACACGGGACTCGAAGTCGCCTTCGCGGGCCGCTCCAATTCCGGCAAATCGAGCGCCATCAACGCGCTCGCATCACAGAGGCGGCTCGCGCACGTAAGCAAGACTCCAGGGCGCACGCAGACGATCAATTTTTTCGCTCTGGGTCCCAAGCGATTTCTGGTCGACCTCCCCGGCTATGGCTACGCCGCGGTTCCCGCGAAAGAAAAGCGCCATTGGCAGATGTTAATAAGTGCTTACATCGAGTCCCGCCGCGCTCTGCGCGGTCTGATCGTGGTGATGGATGCCCGCCACGCCTTCGGCCCGCTGGACCGGCAACTCCTCGACTGGGTCGAACCGCGTCGCGTGCCGTGTCACATCTTACTCACGAAGGCAGACAAGCTTTCCGCACGCGAGCGCTCGGCGGTTCTCCGCGCCGCCGAAAAGACCATCGTCTTGGAAGGGATCCGCGCTGACGTACAGCTTTTTTCAAGCAAAACGGGAGAGGGGCTGGATACCACGCGCGAAGTGATCGCAGACTGGCTCGACGCGCATAAAAAACCCCCGGTTTTACTCCCCTTTAACC
>CAMPGR010000066.1 GCA_946885605.1 uncultured Pseudomonadota bacterium | reverse complement strand
CGGGCTCACGCGGGTGGAGTTGACGGTGCGCCAGCCAAATGTGCGTGCCGTCGAGGGCGTGAAGAAGAACGGCGTGCGCGTGGATGGGAAGTACGAGGATCTGATCTGTATGGCACTGCTTTTCTCATGATGGCCGCATTGGTCAAGCGCAGACAGCGCCTCATAGTCTGAATGCATCATGCCGTGACGGGCCCGCTTATGTACTGAACTGCGGGTTGCGTTTAAGATAGCCGGCCCAGGGGACAAGGAGGAGCAAATCATGGCTGACGTCACGCTCGGCGCGTACAACATCGCGGATCTGCGCGAGATGGCGCGCCGCCGACTGCCGCGAGGGATGTTCGAATTCGTCGATCGCGGCACCGAGGACGAGGTCGCCCTTGCCAACAACCGTGCGGCATTCGAGCGCATCACGTTCCGGCCGCGCACTCTGGTCGATGTTTCGGCCCGCAGCCAGGAAATCACGCTCTTCGGCCGCAAGGTAACGATGCCGATCGCCGTCGGGCCGACGGGGACGGCGGGCCTGCTCTGGTATCAGGGCGAGATCGGGCTTGCGCGCGCGGCCGCCGCCGGAATTCCCTTCACTGTGGCGATCAATTCCATGACGTCGATGGAGACGATTGCCGAGCAGGCGGGCGGCCGCCTCTGGTTCCAGCTCTACATGTGGTCGGACCGCACGCTCTCGCATCAGATCGTCGCGCGCGCCAAGGCGGCCGGTTTCGAGGCGCTCATGGTGACGGTGGACGGGGCGGTGCGCGCGAACCGCGAGTACGGCCATCGCAACGGTTTCGAGATGCCGTTTCGCTTCAACCGGCGCAACGTCGCGGGCGTGCTGACGCGGCCAGGCTGGCTCTGCGGGGTGCTCCTGCACTACGCGATGACGAGCGGCATTCCGAAATTCGAGAACTATCCTCCGGACATCATGGACCGGCTCACCGCGCGCACGCTGAAGAGCTCTTTCCTCAAGAACGACAGCCTTACGTGGGACAGCTCCATGGCGCCGATCGAAGTGCTGCCTGAAATCCTCGATGCGGTCGGCAAACGCATTACCGTGATGGTGGACAGCGGGGTGCGCCGCGGCGCCGACGTGGTGAAGGCGCTCGCACTCGGCGCGCAAGCGGTGCTGATCGGGCGCGCGACGCTTTACGGTGTGGCCGCAGGTGGTGAGGCCGGTGCGGCGCGCGCGATCACGATCCTTCGCGACGAAACAAGCCGGGTGATGGCGCCGATCGGCGGCGGGATGTCGCCGCACTCGGCCGCGAATTTGTCGAGCTTCCCGCTCCGTTTCCTGAGGCGAGCCGGGAGCGCGAATCGCAGACTGGGATCCGGAGCGTTGAATCGCGCGTCCGAGCCGTTTAGTACTCGCCGCAGGGTCCGCATGCTGGAAGAAACGGCCGTGCGTTCTTGCGGAAAGGAGACCCATCGCCCATCATACGGCCTTTCGTTTTGCGCGAGGCAGGAGCGAGGAAATCCATGAACGACGCAGTGATCGCCCATCTGAGCCCGAAGGTCGTGCTCGAGGAGATGAAGAAGCACGGTGTCACCCACGTCGTGTGGCTACCGGACAGCGAGACGAATTGGCTCTATCTCCTGATGAAAGCCGAGCCCTCGCTCACACTGGTTGCCGTGCCGCGCGAGGGGCTCGCGTGTTCGGTCGCGGCCGGTCTCGCGGCTGGCGGCAAGACGCCCGTCATCCTCATCCAGAACACGGGGCTCATGGAGTCGGGCGACTCCATACGCGGGTGGCTCCTCGGGCTCAACATTCCGGTCGTGCTCATGGTCGGTCTGCGCGGCTGGACGCGGCACGGCGTCACGCAGGACACCGCGGCGACCTTCACCGAGCCTTTTCTCAATGCCTTCCGCATCAATTACTACCTCGTGGAGAGCGACGCCGATGCCTCTCGCATCAGCGTTGCGTTCGAGGAAGCGAAGAAAACGCGCCGCCCGGTCGCGGTGCTGGTGGGCGACGAATACCACGGCTTCAACCGGTGATGGGATAAGCGGAGAAAGAAGATGTTCTACACGGCAGACATGCTGAAGGTGTTCCAGAAGTATCGCGGCGATGCGATCGTCGTGCCGGGCCGCGGCGGCCGGCACTGGGTCAATATCAGCACCGCGCCGAATCTCGATCTTCCGCTCGGCGACCCCGCAATGGGCGGCCACGCCGGTTTCGCGTTCGGTCTCGCGCTTGCGCTTCCGCAGTGCAAGGTCGTGCTGTTCGATTCCGAGGGCGATGCCCAGATGGGGCTCGGCGTTCTGCTCACGATCGCCGAGCAGCGTCCGGCTAATTTCTACCATTTCATGCTCGATAACGAGTGCTACGCGACGACGGGCGGCCAGCCGGTGCCGAACGCCAAGAACGTGCAATATGACCTGATCGCGCGCGGCGCGGGCTATCCCAAGGCTTATGCTTTCGATGAGCTCGAGGAGCTCTCGAAAAAGCTGCCCGGGATACTGAACGAGCCCGGACCGGTGTTCGTCGCGATGAAAGTCCATCCGGAAATCGAGAACAAGCCGATCGGCCAGCGCTCGAAGTGGATGCGCAAGACGCGCGAGCAGGCGATCGCCGATCTGAAGCAGGAGGTTGCGAAGGGCGAACGCGCGGCCGTGTAGTTCGCCTCCCACGAGTAGGTCGGCTAAGCCCGCGTTGCTACGACCTACCGCTTCTGTATCGCGTCGAGCGTCATCAGGAGCGTCTCGACGTCGAACGGCTTCGGCAGTATCGCATCGACGTCCATCAGCGCCGCATCGAGCAGGTACTCGCGCTTCGCGAGCCGCGCGCCGCCTGAGACCACGACGATCCTCGTCTGCGGAAAGCCGCGGCGCACGGCGTCGATCACTTCGAAACCGTCCGTCTCCGGCATGAAGATGTCCGTGATCAGGATATCGACCGGCCGCTGTTTCTGGATCGCCAGCGCTTCCCGCCCGTCGGCCGCAACTTCCGTGATGTACCCCGCCATTTCCAGCGCAAGCTTGAGCGAGAGCCGCATGTCGGCGTCGTCCTCCACGATCAGGAGCCGCTTGCGTGCTGCGTTCATCGGAATGCCCCGATCGCGTTGTGAAGCTGTTCGATGGCAACCGGCTTGGTGAGATGGAAATTGAATCCCGCCTCGAACGCCCGCTTGAGATCGGCCGGCCGCCCGTATCCGCTGAGTGCAATGAGCGGTATGCGCCCCTCGAGCGGGCCGGCGCGGAGCCGTCGCGCCACTTCGTAGCCATCGATGTCGGGCAGCCCGATGTCGATCAACGCGATATCGGGCGGCGAGCTCAACGCCGCCGCGAGCCCCGACGCGCCGTCGCGCGCTTCCTGCACTTCATGGCCGCTCAACATGAGCGCCGCGCGCAACATCTGTCTCGTGTCGTCGTTATCCTCGATGATAAGGATGCGGGAGGCGGGCGCTTTGCGCTCCGGAGGCGTGCGGTCGGGTTGTCGCTGCGGTCCGACGATTGCGGGCAGCCGCACCGTGAAGAGCGCACCCTGGCCCGGGCCCTTGCTCGAGACCGAAACCGCGCCGCCGTGCATCTCGGCAAGGCGCTTGACAAGCGCGAGCCCGATGCCCATGCCTCCCTTGCGCCGGTCGAGCCCCTGTTCGCCCTGTGCGAAGAGCTCGAATATGCGGTCCATGGCCTCCGGGGCGACGCCTTCGCCCTCGTCGCGCACCTCCAGCACGGCTTCTCCCCGCACCTGGCGCACGCTCACGTCGATCTTGCGGCCGGGCGGCGTGAACTTGATCGCGTTGTCGAGCAGGTTCGACAGGACCTGCTCGATGCGCGTGCGATCGGCATCGATCCACACAGGAGCCGTTGCATTCGAGACCTGATGGCGGTCGAAGCGCCCCGCCTCGCGCCACCCCGCGCAGAAGTTCTCCACCAGCTCGGCGAGATCGAGGGCTTCGCGCTGCAGCTTGGCTTTGCCGAGCGAGACCCGCGATACGTCGAGCAGATCCTCGATGAGTCGAGTCATGTGCCTGGTCTGCCGCTCGATGACGCCGCGCGCCTGACTCGTGCGCTCGGCATCGTTTCCCGCCATGCGGAGCACATGAGCCGCGGTCGCGATCGCAGCGAGCGGGGTTCGCAACTCGTGGCTCAGCATCGCGAGGAACTCGTCCTTCGTGCGGTCCGCCGCCCGCAGCGTCTCCTTTTCGCGTACGATGAGGTTCTGCCGCTCGCCGATCGCGCGGGCCGCCTCATCCAGCGCGGTGGCGAGTGTACGCACTTCGTCCACCGGGATTTCACGCGGAAGCATGATCGGCTGTCCGTGCCCCATCGCCTGGGTCGCTTCCGCGAGCGACGATATGGGGCGCGCAATGCGCCGGCCCACCGCCAGCGCAAGCCCGAGCGCAAGCGCAAGCGCCGCGAGGAGCCCGATTGCAAGCGCCCATTGCGCGCGCCTCCCTACGCGTTCCACCGCCTCGGCGGGGATCAACATGCCGAACGCCCAACCGGTCGTCTCAGAACGCCCGTAAGAGACGTATACTTTTTTACCTTCGATGGTGGTTCCGAAGAACCAGCCGTGCGGGGCAGCCGCGATGGCGCGGTGCAGGTCTTGCGATGCCGACTTGCCGACAGCGTCATACGGGTCGAGCGTGCGCGCGACGATGCGATTGTTGCGGTCGACGACCACACCCACCCAATCGGCCGGTAAACGCTGCGCGGCGAGGATCTCATGGATCGAAAGGGGAAGTATGACGGCGGAGAGGACGTACTTGACGGCGCCGTTGCGCACGATCGGCACCCGCACCGCGAAATCCCATTCTTTCGTGGCTGGACCCAGGATGATATCGCCGACGGCAGGCTTTCCGGTCTCGATGATGCGGGCGAGGCTGCTGTCTCGGGTGGCGATCACGGGCAACGGTTCACCGCGCGGCACCTTGAGGTTGATGATTTGCTGGCCCGATGGCAAGGCGAGATTGATGGTGCTCCAGTTGCGCTGTGTCGCGAGAACGCTTGCGGCAACCGCGCGGAAACTTTCCAGGTCGGGCGCGTCGAGCGCGGGCGATACGGCGAGCGCCTCGACCGTGGAGATGGAGCTCTGCAGCTCGATCTCCACGGCGGACAGCACCGCGAGCGCGCGTTCTTCAGCGCCGCGCTGGAACGTGTCGCGCTGGCTCTCGACGAGCAGGGCGCCCACCACGAGCGCGAAGGCCGCCACCGGCAGCAGCGTTGCGAGCGTCAGCAACTGCAGAGACGAGCGCAGCGTCATCGCGGTGCCGTCTGCGCACGCTCGAGAAAGCGGATGAAGATCGCGGCGAGCTCGGACTCTTTGGTGCTCCACACTTCGGGCGGCACCATATCGACATCGAAGTGTTGCGGAAAGAGGACGTGGAGCTCGCTTCGAGGCATGATTCGGTGAACCGTTTCGCCGACCGCTCGCGGATGTGTCTTGTCGTTGCCCGGCACGATGCACGCGGGCGCGGTAATGGAGCCGAGCTCCGCCTCGGTCGCGCCGATCATGGGCAGATCGGCGTCCCGGTAAAAATAGTCCCGCCAGTGGGACATGACGGCGATGAAGCGGCGAGGATCCATGCCCATCAGCCGCTCGCGGTTCGCACGCCGGGCGGCGATGCGCTCGCGGAAGTGCTCCATCTCGCATACCGCCGCCATGCCGCCTTGCTCCGCGGCGGCGATGAACTGGCCGTAATAGTTCCCGGCGAGGCGCTGCGCCGCGAACCGCCCGCCGGTCACACGCCAGAGCATGAGGCCGCGTACGAGTCCGGGGTAGCGCAGGGCGAAGAGCACGGAGAGCCGGCAGCCGGATGAGGCGCCGCCGATGAAGAGCGGGGCAGCGTCAAGCTCGGCCGTGAGCGCGTGCAGGTCCTCCACCCATATCTCGTACTCGGAAGCTGCACCGTCGATCACGACGTCCGAGGCGCCGCAGTTGCGGCGATCATGAAGGAGTACGCGGTATCCTGCGGCGGCGATGCGCTGCGCGAGGCTCTTCACCGCATCGAGCGCACGGCGTCCGCCCGGCGAGAGGGAAACCCACGGTCCGCGTGCGCCGAGCACTTCATAGTGCAACGCGATGCCACGCACGTTTGCAACAGGCATGTGCCTCCTCCAAGAGCCAACCGGCGCCCCGACGCCAATGTCTACGTCATTCTGTCCGGTTTGACTGGTGAAGGCAACGCGTTCTAGCGATGCGCGCCGTCGCCATTGCTCGGCGCGCACTCCATTCGGTAGGATCGGGTTATCGTGATGCCCCGGCTTTTACTGCTGCTGTGCTCTGCGCTTGCCTCCTGTTCCGCGACGCGCGGCAATCCGGGTGCGGAGAACCCGTCACGTGCGGTCCGCGTGATCCCGATCGACGCCGACCGGCCGCTCCTCGGGCTTGCGCTCGGCGGTGGCGGCGCGCGCGGATTCGCCCATGTGGGCGTCATAAAGGCGTTGGAGGGCGCCGGCATCATTCCCGATGTCATCGCCGGCGCGAGCTCGGGCGCCATAGTGGCCGCACTCTACGCGAGCGGCTACAGCGCAGGCGAACTGGAAGAAACGGCGATGGGCCTTGAGCAGACGGCGTTGCTCGACTTCACGCTCTTCGGGCGCGGCTGGGTGCGCGGCATGGCGCTGCAGGAGTTTATCAACCGCGCGGTGGACAATCGGCCGCTGGAGAGGTTTGCGAAACCGCTTGCCGTCGTCGCAACGCGCGCCCGGGACGGCGTGATGACCGTCTTCACGCACGGGGATACCGGACTTGCTGTCCGAGCGTCGGCCAGCGTGCCCAATCTCTTCATCCCGCCGACCATCCAGGGCGAGGAGTATGTCGATGGCGGCCTTACGAGCCCCGTTCCGGTGTCGGCGGCCCGCGCCCTGGGAGCGGACATAGTCATCGCAATCGATGTGTCCTGGTTCGCTTACGCGCGGCAGAACGGAGCGCCAGCGGCGGTCCCGCGTTCGGCGCGCAGCCTGCTGCTCGAGCGCGACTTGCAGTCGGCCGATATCGTCATTACGCCGCGCACCGCGCAGACGCGTATGCTGGACTTCGATTACAAGATGCACAACATCGCGGCCGGGGAGGTTGCGGCCAACGCTGCGATTGCGCGGTTGCAGGAACTCGTGCAAAGCGTAAGTCGGAGGAAGAGTCTGGCACGAGCCCGCGCACGGCCCGCTTCTGCCACCGCCGAGTGATCAAAGATCGTCTTAGGGGTCGATAGCCTTCACTGCGTCGGCGCAGGAATGTGCCGCGCATGCGGTATGCGCGCCGTGCGCCAGTTGTCGATCGCCCACTGCAAGACTTCACCGGCGCGCGCGCCGGCAAGCTCCGCGGGCGGACGCTGCCCGAGAAAGCGCAGCGCCGTCAGGAGTGCGGAAGCCGCTTGTCCACAGTCGATTGCCGTCGCGCGCGTCTGCTTGCTCAACTTGCGGCCACGCGCGTCCACCGCAATCGGCAGATGCAGGTAATGCGGGCGCGCCAAGCCGAGCACGGTCTGGAGATAGATCTGCCGCGGAGTCGAAGCGAGGAGATCCGCGCCGCGCACGACGTGGGTCACGCCCTGCTCCGCGTCGTCGATGACCACGGCAAGTTGATAGGCGAACACCCGGTCGGCGCGGTAGAGCACGAAATCGCCGATGTCCGCCTCGAGGTTCTGCGTGACCGCGCCCTGCAATGCATCGTTGAAGCGGACTTCCACGCCGTGCGTGTCGATGCGCAGCGCGCGCGCCTTTTTCCGCAACGGCAGCCCTGGGCGGCAGGTGCCCGGATAGACGTGCCCCTCGATGCCCGCCGCGGCCGAATCCGCGATCTCGCGTCGGCTGCACGCGCAGGGATAAACGAGATCGTGCTGCCTAAGCTCGTGCAATGCCGCGTGGTACGCATCGCTGCGGCTGCTCTGCGAGACCACCGCGCCGTCCCACTGCATCCCGCACGCCTCCAGCACGCGCAGGATTTCACCCACGGCGCCCGGCGCAATGCGCGCTGCGTCGAGGTCCTCGATCCGTACCAGCCATTCACCGCCTTGCCTGCGCGCTTCGCAATAGCTGCCAAGGGCCGCGACCAGCGAGCCGAAGTGGAGCGGTCCGGTAGGCGAAGGCGCGAAGCGGCCGCGATATTGGTTGCGCATCGCGCTTCCCGATCGTTCCATTGCCCAGAACGTCTTATTATAGGCGCGATGAATCCGCCGCTCCTCGCCGAACTGCCTTATCGCTCCGACAGCAGCGCGCTGTTCGAGGCGATCGCCGGTCTTCCCTGGGCGGTATATCTCGACAGCGGGCAGCACCATCCGGCGCAGTCGCGCTACGACATACTATGTGCGCAGCCTTATGTGCGGCTCGTCACGCGCGGCGCGCTCACCGAGATCCAGGCGGACGCCGTCGAGCTGACGCGCGAGGATCCGTTCGCTCTCCTCAAGCGCTTGCTCGAGTTTGCTCCCGGGAGCGCGGGGCATCTGCCTTTCAGCGGCGGCGCGGTCGGTTACTTTGGCTACGACCTCGCGCGGCGCCTGATGCCTCTCCCCGCGCGTGCGCGGGATGCCGAGAGGATTCCGGAGCTCGCGATCGGGCTTTATGACTGGGCGGTCGTCGTCGATCACTGCGAGCGCCGCAGCTGGCTCGCGGGGCAGGGTCGGGATCCGGAGACCGACGTGAAGTGGGACAGCCTCGTTGCGCGCTTCACGACCCCGCCGCGCGAACGCGCGCGCGTCCCGTTTCGCATCACTTCGCCCGTTGCGTCCAATATGACGCGCGAGCACTACGCGCGCGCATTCGAGCGCATCAAGGACTACATCCGCGAAGGGGACTGCTATCAGGTCAATCTCGCGCAACGCTTCGCGGCACGCGCGAGCGGCGATCCGTGGCTCGCCTACCAGGCGCTGCGCGTGATCAACCCCGCGCCTTTCTCTGCGTATCTCAGCACACCGTACGTGCACGTGCTCTCGGCGTCACCGGAACGCTTCCTCAAGGTCGAGGCGCGGCGCGTGGAGACCCGGCCGATAAAAGGCACGCGTCCGCGCGCCGGCCATCCTCGTCTCGATGCCGAGCTCGCCGAAGCGCTGCGCACGAGCGAAAAGGACCGTGCCGAGAACGTGATGATCGTGGATCTGCTGCGAAACGATCTCTCGAAGAGTTGCGCGACGGGATCGGTCAAGGTGCCGAAGCTCTTCGATGTCGAAACCTTCGCGACCGTGCATCATCTCGTGAGCACAGTCACCGGCGTGCTCAAGCCGGAGTGCGACCCATTCGATCTCTTGCGCGGCTGCTTTCCCGGCGGCTCCATCACTGGCGCGCCCAAGCTGCGTGCGATGCAGATCATCGAGGAACTCGAGCCGCACCGCCGCGGAGTCTACTGCGGCGCGATCGGCTATATCGGGTTCGACGGCAACATGGATCTCAACATCGCGATCCGCACGCTGGTCTACTCGGGCGGAACGATACGGTTCTGGGCGGGCGGCGGCATCGTGGCCGATTCGCGCGCTGAGGACGAATATCAGGAGACTTTCGACAAGGCGGCCGCGATGCTCAAGCTCCTGCAGCAGAGCGCGACCGAGCGCTTCGGCTCGTGAAGCGTGCGCGATAGCCTTCAGCCGGCGCGCGCGGCTTGCCGGGCCAATGCGCGGTACTGCGCAGCTGTCGTTGAATCGTCTTCCTGCCCGGCTTTCAGTTGTGCGAGGAGCTCCGGAAGCCTGTCCATCACCTCGAGCTTGGGGATCACGGCGAGCACCCCGCACGCTTTTGCGCGCGCGCGGTAAGCGCATTCGTCGAACAACGCGACCATGATGATCCGGACGGCGTGATCGAGCTTGCGCATGCGGCTGGCGGTTTCGAACGCGTTCATGTCCGGCATGTCGACGTCGATCAACACGAGATCGGGCGCCTGGCGCACCGTTTCGCGCAGTGCCTCCTCTCCCGATGCCGCCCACCCGACGAATTCGATCTCGGGCAGCGTGACCAGAAACGAGCGCATGGCCTTTTGCACGTGCCGGTTGCTGTCCACCAGCAGTGTACGCAATCTTTTCATCGGCTCCTCCGGCCGTCCGCCGCAGCCGCGGCCGGTGCTCGGCGCGGCTTTCGCGGAGTTGGCGGATTATCGGGGAGCGGGCACGCCCGCCGCTATCGGGAAAATCCCGACGCCGGGGGTGCAAAAACCCTACGCCGTACGCCTCATCGGTCCAGGCCAACGAGGCCGTTGCGTATGGCATAGCGCACGAGCCCCGGCACATCGCGAATCTGAAGGCGCTCCATGATCTGGGCGCGATGGGCGTCGATGGTCTTGACGCTCACGGAGAGTTTCTCGGCGATGCGCTTGGTGCTGTGCCCTTCGGCGATGAGCCGCAGAATCTCGCGCTGACGCTGCGTGAGCGTAGGCACGGCCGAGCCGCCCGCCGCGGCGCGTCCCACATATGCATCGACCAGCGGTCTCGAAACGCGCGGGCTCAGATAAGTCTGGTCGCGCATCACCGCGCGCAGCGCAAGCTCCAGTTCCGGTTCCGCGGAATCCTTGAGCAGATAAGCTGACGCGCCGGCGCGCAGCGCCTGCGCGACATATTCTTCGGTATCGTGCATGGACAGCACGATCACCCGTGTCGCGGGCGCGCCTGCCTTGATGCGGGCGGTGGCGTCGAGGCCGTTGACCCGCTTCATGGAGATATCCATCACGACCACATCGGGACGGTGCTTCTGCACGAGCGTCACGGCCTCGTCGCCATCCGCCGCCTCGGCGATGATCTGCACGCCGGGCATCTCGCGCAGCAGCGCCCGCAGTCCAGCGCGGAACAGCGCGTGATCGTCGACAATCACCACTCGCAGGGGGGACTGCATGGTCTACGAAGGTGGCGCGCGCCCGAGCTCGGACAACGGAAACATTGCGCGTATCGTCATGCCCTTCCCGGGGCGGCTCTCAAACTCCATCGTGCCGCCGGCTAGTGTGGCGCGTTCCTCCATATTGAACAGTCCCATGCTCTCGCCTTGCCGGACGCGCGTGTGCACCGCCGCGAGGTCGCAGCCCTTGCCGTCGTCCCGCACGGCGAGCCGCAGCGTATCGCCCTCGGCGCGCAGATCGATCCAGACGTTCTGCGCCGAGGCGTGACGCATGACGTTCTGCACCGCTTCCTGCGCGATGCGGAAGCAGGCGATGTCGAGCGGCGGCGGCACCCGCGGCAGCGATGTGCTGTAAAAGTGGACTTTGGTCTGCGATGCGCCGGCAAGCCGCTCGGCGTGGAGGCGCACCGCCCGCGCGAGGCCGAGATCGTCGAGCTGCGGCGGGCGCAGGCTGAGCGCCAGCGTGCGCGTTTCCTGCAGCGCCTCGCCGAGCGCCTCGCCGACCTCGTCGAGCGCCTGCCGCACAGCCTGCCCTGCGACGTGACGCCGGATGACCCTGAGGCGAAGGTTCGCCGCACCGAGGATCTGACCGATCTGGTCGTGAAGCTCGCGGGCGATGGCGGCGCGCTCGCGTTCCTGGACCTCCACGAGCTGGTGCGACAGGGTTTCCAGTCGCTTCGCGTAATCGCGCAGCGCCTCTTCGGCCTGCCTGCGCGCCGTGATATCGCGCACCACGGTCGCGATGGAGACAACATTGCCCCGGCTGTCCTTCACCGGCGAATAGGTCACTTCGCCGAAGAACCGGGAGCCGTCTTTCCGCACCCGGATCGATTCCAGCGATCCAATGGTTTCGCCGCTCTTGACGCGGTCGAGCAGCAAGTCGCGCGTGCCCCATGTCTCGGGCGGGGTGGTCATTCGTATGGATCGCCCGATGGCCTCCTCCGCCGACCAGCCAAAGAGCCTTTCCGCGGCGGGATTCCACGAGAGTATCGTGCGGTCCAGGCCGCGGCTGATGATCGCATCGCCGCTTGCCTCGACCACGGCCGCGAGCTGCGCTTTCGCGTGTTCGGCGTGCCGGCGTTCCGTGACGTCCACATAGGCGACAATCGCGCCGCGCGGCCGGTTCAGCTCGTCGCGCAGGGGCACCGCATTGCCGAGCAGATGCCGGCTGCTGCCATCGGAAAAAACCACCGTCTCCTCGAAGTCCTCCACGGCGTGACCGCGTGCCGCGCGCTGCAGCGGCAGCTCCTCGCCCGCGAGCTCGCGGCCGTTCGCGAACACTTTGTAATGCGTGGGTCGCTCCGGTGCGGTGAGCGATGCCTGCTGTGCCGGAGCAAGCGCGAGGAGCTCGCGCGCAAACCGGTTCGCGGTGACGCGCCGGGAATCCGGATCGTGCGCGATCAACACCACAGCCGGAACGGTTTCGAGCAGCGTTTCCAGCTCGGCCGCGCGCTCCCGCTCGCGCCGTTCGCTTTCCCGCAGTGCCTGTGTGGCGCGCGCGTTTGCGGCGAGTGGCCCGACGCGCACCAGCACGCGCCGGATGAGATCCACTTCATCGTCGCGCCATTTGCGCGAGGCGGTAGTGAGCACTGCAAGCCTCGCCTGGCTCTGGCCCTCGCGTATGTATGGCACCGTGGCGTATGCTGCAACGCCGAGCGCATCGAACATGTCGGCGCGATCCGCGGTGCGCGGGTCGGTGTGGACGTCGGCGATTACAACCGGATGGCCAGCATCGAGCGCGTCCTGCGCATCGGGCACGAGGTACCCGGCAAGACGGTGGGTGCTCGTCAACGCCGTCAGATTCGCGCGGTGCCATCGACGGCGGATACGCTCTTCTCCGTGCTGTAAGTGCTTCTCCCCGAAGTGGCAATAAGCGAGGTCGAGATACCGGCCCAAGCTGCCGATCGCTTCATCGATGATTGCGTCGGCTTCCGACATCGAGCGCAGGCGCTCGTCGAGCTCGAACAGGAATTCGTCGTTGAGCCTCGCGATCTGGCGCGCCGTGTCGTCGAAAGAGAGACCGGTGAAGCGCACGGCTTCGCCGCGCTTGTTGTAATGATATCGACCACACGTCCGCACCCACACGACCCTGCCGTCGTCGGCACGGATCACGCGGTGTTCGATCGCGTAGAGAGAGCGTTCCCGGCGTGCGGTATCGAGCGCTTGCGTGACGCGATCGAGATCATCGGGGTGCACGCAGCGGCGCCACATTTCCCGGTTGGCGCGCCCGTCGGCGCGCGGCGGATAACCCAGCAGCTCGAACCGGTTGCTGGACCAGATCGACTCGCCGTTCGCGACCTCGGCGTCTACCGTCCCCATCCCGGCCGATCCCATCGCGAGCCGCAACCGCTCCTCGCTCGCGCGCAGATCCGCTTCGGTGCGGCTGCGCTCGTTTGCGGCGCGCCGCGCTTTGGCCGCATAGCGCCACGCGAGGAGAGTGAGTGCGGTCATGGGAAGCGCCGTCGACCAGGCGAGTGCAGGCGTGTTGCTGAACCAGGCCATCGTGCCCACTGTGACGGCGGAGAGTCCGGCAGCTGCCGCAAGGGGCCAAGCCTCGGGATAGTCGCCGAAAACCGGAAGCCGGGAGCCACGCGCGCCTTCGAAACCCGAGTGAACTCCCATCAGCTGGTTTTCGTTCGATGCCATGAGTCCCCCAAATTGCGTGGACGGGGAGAAACCCCCGGGCGGAGCAGCAGCCCCGCCAGTCTAAACCAACGCGGCGGGCGGCTGCACGCCCCGCGAAACGGGGAGGTTGCCGGGCCGCCCGTATAATGGCTGCCGGTCTCGAACGCGGACGACATGCCGGAACTTCACCATATCGTGATCGTCGGCGGCGGCGCGGGCGGCCTCGAGCTCGCGACGCACCTCGGGGATAAGCTCGGCCGCCGCGGGCGGGCGCGCGTCACGCTCATCGAGCGTGCCCGCACGCACCTGTGGAAGCCGCTGTTGCATGAAGTCGCGGCCGGCACCCTGGATATCGACGATCACGAGCTCGATTACCTCGCCCAGGCGCGCTGGCATCACTTTCGCTATCAGTTGGGAAGCATGGAGACGATCGACCGCGAGCGACGCATCGTGGCGGTCGCGCGCACCCTCGACGAAGAGGGCCACGAGCTGATCCCGCGCCGCGAAATACACTACGACACGCTGGTCATCGCGGTCGGCAGCACCACCAACGATTTCAACACCCCCGGTGCCGCAACCCATGCAATCAGCCTCGATACGCCTGAGCAAGCCGAGCTTTTTCATCGCCGCCTCATCAACGCGTGCATACGCGCCAACGCCCAGCCCGAGCCCCTGCGGCCGGAGCAGTTGAATGTCGCGATCATCGGAGCCGGCGCGACGGGCGTAGAGCTTGCCGCAGAGCTCCACAAGAGCACGCGCGAGCTCGTGGCCTACGGCTTCGACAGGATCGACCCCGAACGGGATGTGCAGCTGACGATCATCGAAGCCGCGCCGCGCATTTTGCCGGCGCTGCCTGAGCGGGTTTCGCAAGCCACCGCGAAACTGCTCACCGACCTCAAAGTGGAAATCCTTACCAGCGAGCGCGTGACCGAGGTCACCGCCGAGGGCGTCATCACCGCGAGCGGGAAGAAAGTCCCCGCCGAGCTCACGGTATGGGCCGCGGGCGTCAAGACGCCAGACTTCCTGAAGGACATCGGGGGGCTCGAGACCAACCGCCTCAATCAGCTCGTTGTGAAGCAGACCCTCGACACGACGCGCGATCCGGACATCTTCGGCCTCGGCGATTGCGCGTGCTGCCCGTGGCCGGGGCATGCGGGCTGCGTGCCGCCGCGCGCCCAGGCCGCGCATCAGCAGGCGTCCCATCTCGCGCGCATGCTGCCGCGGCGGCTCGCGGGCCGCCCGCTCAAGCCCTACGTGTATCGCGATTTCGGCTCGCTGGTCTCCCTCGGCGAGTATTCGACCGTCGGCACGCTGATGGGGGCGCTCGTGGGCGGCAGCATTTTCATCGAAGGGCTGTTCGCGCGCTTCATGTACGTCGCGCTCTACCGCATGCACCTGTACGCGCTGCACGGGGCTGCGAAAGTCCTGCTCGACACGCTCGCGCAGCTCATCACGCGGCGCACCGAGCCGCGGGTCAAGCTGCATTGAAGCCGAAGCGCTGGCCGCCCGCTACGCGCTTCTTCTGACAGGGGCAGCGGAACGGCAGTACAATCTCCCGTCTTTGCCTCTCTCCGGCTCCATTCCTCCCGTGAAGAAGCTGGTTCTCATCGTCGTGGCCCTCGGCGTGCTGTCGGCCGCCGGCTACTACTGGAAGCACACGGCGGGCACACGCGCCGCGCCGAAAGCCGCCACGCCCGCGGCCGGCGCGCCGGCGCGCGCGCTGCCCGTGCGCGCGGGGAAAGTCGCGACCGGACGCATCAGCGAAGAGGTGAGCGCGGTCGGCACGCTGCTCGCCAACGAGTCGGTGATGATTCGGCCCGAAGTGGAAGGGCGGATCAGCGCGATCCATTTCGCCGAAGGCCAGCTCGTACGCCAGGGCGCGAAGCTCGTCTCGCTCGACTCCTCCGAGATCGAGGCGCAGCTCGCCGCGGTGAACGCCGAGCTCAACCTCAATCGCAACCGCATGCGGCGTGCCGAGGAGCTGCAAGCGAAGAACTTCATCAGCGCCGAAGCCCTCGATGTCGCGCGCGAAAACCTCAATCAGTCGCTCGCGCGGCGTGCCGAGATCCAGGCGAAGCTCGACAAGATGACCATCAAGGCGCCGTTCGAAGGGGTCGTGGGCCTGCGGCAGGTGAGCCCCGGGGCCTATGTGAAGGCGGGCCAGGACATCGCGCGCCTTGAAGGCATCGGGACGCTGAAGCTCGACTTCCGCGTGCCGGAGGTCTTTCTTGGCCGCATCCGCGCGAGCCAGGAAGCGCAGGTGAACGTGGACGCATTTGCGGGCGAGTCGTTCCGCGGCGCGATCTACGCCATCGAGCCCGCGGTGGACGAGCAGACGCGCACGGTGCTCCTGCGCGCACGGATCCCGAACCCCGGCGTGCGCCTGAAGCCTGGCATGTTCGCACGCGTGACGCTCGTGCTCGACACGCGCGAGAACGCGCTCCTCGTGCCCGAGCAGGCGCTCGTGCCGCGCGGGCTGCATCGTTACGTCTTCCGGCTCGTCGAGGGCAAGGCGGTGCTTACCAAAGTCGAGATCGGGCTCCGCCGCCCGGGCGAAGTCGAGGTTCTCCGCGGGCTGACGGCGGGCGAGACGATCGTTGTCGACGGACAGCTGCGCCTGGAGGACGGCAGCCCGGTCACGGTGATGGCGGACAAGGCGCCGGCCGCAACCGCCGAAGCCCCCAAATCCACCGACGTGAAGTAGTCGTGTTCCTCCCCGAAATATCGATCAAGCGCCCCGTGCTTGCGACGGTGATGAGTCTCCTCATCATTCTCGTCGGCGTGATCTCTTTCCTGCGTCTCACGGTGCGCGAGTATCCGAAGATCGACACGCCGGTGGTTTCCGTGCGCACCGTCTACCAAGGTGCGAGCGCGCAGGTGATCGAAAGCCAGGTGACGCAGGTGCTGGAAGACAGCATCTCGGGCATCGAGGGGGTGAAGACGCTCAAGTCGGTGAGCCGCGAAGAGACGAGCCAGATCACCGTCGAGTTTCTCTCCGACCGCGACCCGGACGCGGCGGCGAACGACGTGCGCGACCGTGTCGCCCGCGTGCGGGGGCGCCTCCCGGACGAAGTCGACGAGCCGATCATCGCGAAGGTGGAGGCGGATGCGCAGGCGATCGTGTGGCTGCGGCTCAACTCCGATCAGCATAATGCGCTCGAGATCTCCGACTACGCGGACCGCTATATCGCCGACCGGCTGAAAACGCTGCCCGGCGTCGCATCGGTGATCATCGGCGGCGAGCGGCGCTATGCGATGCGGCTCTGGCTCGACCGCGAGCGGCTTGCGGCATACGGCCTGACGCCGCAGGACGTGGAGGATGCGCTGCGCCGGCAGAACGTCGAGGTCCCCTCGGGCCGTATCGAGAGCCGCCAGCGCGAATTCACGGTGCTGTCCGAAACGGATCTGCGCACACCGGAGCAGTTCAACCGGCTCATCGTGCGCGAAGTGAACGGCTACCCTGTGCGGCTCTCGGACGTGGGGCGTGCCGAGCTCGGGCCGCAGGACGAACGGAACATCGTGCGCGTGAATGGGCGGCCCGCGGTCGGGATGGGGATCGTCAAGCAGTCCACCGCGAACACGCTCGCGGTGGCGCAGGCGGTCAAGACGGAGCTGCCGAAGATCGCCGCCGCGTTGCCGCCGGGCATGGAAATCGGCATCGCGTTCGACACGTCTATATTCATCGAGAAGTCGATCGAGTCGGTCTACGAGGTGATGGTGGAGGCGCTCATCCTCGTGGTGCTCGTCATCTACTTTTTCCTGCGCTCGCTGCGGGCAACGCTCATCCCGTTCGTCACCATCCCGGTCGCGCTGATCGGCGCGTTCTTCCTCGTCTGGATGATGGGGTTCTCGATCAACGTGCTGACGCTGCTCGGGATCGTGCTCGCGATCGGGCTCGTGGTGGACGACGCGATCGTCGTGCTGGAGAACATCCACCGCCACATCGAAGAGGGTATGACGCCGATGCGCGCCGCGATCCTGGGCAGCCGCGAGATCGCCTTCGCCGTTGTCGCAATGACAGTGACGTTGGCGTCGGTCTTCGCGCCGCTCGCGTTTTCGACCGGCAACACCGGACGGCTCTTCATGGAGTTCGCGCTGACGGTCGCGGCGGCGGTCATCGTTTCGGGCTTCGTCGCGCTCACGCTGACGCCGATGATGTGCTCGAAGCTTCTGCGCCATCACAGCTCCCACCATCCGCTATACAACGCGCTGGAGCGCTTCTTCCATGGCATCTCCACGGGCTATCGACGTGCTCTAGCCGCCTGCCTGCGCCACCGTGTCGCCGTCATCGCCGTCTTCGCCGCCGTGGCGGTTGCGGGCGGGGTGCTCTTCAGCCTGCTCAAGTCGGAGCTCTCGCCACTCGAGGATCGTGGCTTCTTCATCGGCATCATGTCCGCGCCCGAAGGCGCGACGATGGAATACACCGACAGCTATGCGCGGCAGTGGGAGCGGATTTACAGCGAAGTCCCGGAGATCACGTCCTACTTCGTGGTGGTAGCGCCCGGCCTGGAGCGCCCGAATCCGGTGAATTTCGCGCTTTCGTTCGTGCGTTTCAAGGACTGGGAGGAGCGCACCCGGAAGTCCCAGGAAATCACCGCCTCGCTCGCGCCGCAGATGTTCGCGACCATGCCCGGCGTGCTCGCTTTTCCCGTGAACCCGCCTTCGCTCGGGCAGAGCTTCCGCAATCCGCCGGTGCAGTTCGTCGTGCAGGGGAATTCGTACGAGGACCTCGAGCGCAAGGTCGACGCGCTGATGGCGAAGGCGCGCGCTTTCCCGGGGCTTACGAACGTGGACAGCGACTTGAAGCTCAACAAGCCCCAGCTCACGATCGACATCAACCGCGAGAAGGCGGCCAATCTCGGTATACAGGTGGAGGCGATCGGGCGCACGCTCGAGACGCTGCTCGGCGGGCGGCAGGTCACGCGCTTCAAGCGCGAGGGCAAGCAATACGACGTGATCGTCAAGCTCGAGGACAAGGACCGCCGCCAGCCCGCGGATCTCACCTCGATTTACGTGCGCGGCGCCAACGGCCGCATCACCCAGCTCTCCAATCTCGTGACGGTGCAAGAGACCGTCGCAGCGAAGGAGCTCAACCACTTCAATCGGCTGCGCGCGGCGATCATTTCCGCGAACGTCACTCCTGACTACAGCCTGTCGGAGTCGCTCGACTACATGGAACGCGCGGCTCGCGAAGTCCTCACGCCGGAGTACCAGACCTCGCTCGACGGGCAGTCGCGGGAATTCCGCGAGTCGGGCCAGCAGCTCTACGTCGTCTTCATACTCGCGCTGCTCTTCATCTACCTCGTGCTTTCCGCGCAGTTCGAAAGCTTTCGCGGCCCGCTCGTCATCATGCTGACGGTTCCGCTCGCGGTCGCTGGCGCGCTGCTCGCGATGAATCTCAAGGGCATCACGCTCAACGTGTACAGCCAGATCGGGCTCGTCATGCTGATCGGGCTCATCACCAAGAACGGGATCCTGATCGTGGAATTCGCCAACCAGTTGCGCGATCGTGGCATGGAGAAGATCGAAGCGGTGATCCAGGCCTCGGCGCTGCGCCTGCGGCCGATCCTCATGACCTCCGCCGCGACGGTGCTCGGCTCCGTCCCCCTCGCCACTGCGGCGGGCGCGGGCGCGGAGTCGCGCTCGGCCATCGGCTGGGTGATCATCGGCGGCATGACGGTTGGCACGCTGTTCACGCTGTTCGTCATTCCGGTCGCGTACACATATATCATGGGCGAGCGTCGGCTCACGACCGGAGAGGACGTGGCGGTCGAGCCCGTCGCGGCGGGCGCCGCGCTGCCCTCGCGCGCGCCCGCTCAGAAGCTGGGCTGATTTTTTATTGCGGGAGTTGGAGCATGGAGCAAAGAAGAGCGATCACGAGCGTACCGATTCACGACCTGCTGGCTCGCCGCTGGAGCCCGCGCGCGTTCGATCCCAACCGGCCAGTTGCGCGGCGGGACCTCGTGCGCATCATGGAAGCCGGCCGCTGGGCGCCGTCGTGCAACGGCGACGAACCGTGGCGTTACCTCGTGTGGGACCGCACGCGCGACCCGGAGGGCTGGCAGAAAGCCTTCGACTGTCTCACGGACAGCAACAAGAAGTGGGTCAAGAACGTGCCTCTCCTCATGCTCTCTTGCGCGGGCAGCGTCTTTGCCCACAGCGGCAAGCCGAACCGCTGGACGCAGCACGATACCGGCGCCGCGAGCGTGTCGATGGCGTTGCAGGCGGTCGCGCTGGGGCTGATCATCCACCAGATGGGCGGCTATGACCCCGAAAAGGCGCGAGCGGCGTTCGCGATTCCCGCCGATTACACGCCGATGGCCATGATCGCGGTGGGCTACCAGGCCGAGCCCGACATCCTCGACGAAGAGACCAAGGCGAAGGAATTGCGCCCGCGCGCGCGCAAGCCGCTCGCCGAGCGCTTCTTCGAAGGCGGGTGGGGCAAGCCGGTGGGGCCGGAGTAGCAGAAAAACCCCCCCCCCACCCTCCCCTTGAAAGCCGTGTAGGGG
>CAMPGR010000065.1 GCA_946885605.1 uncultured Pseudomonadota bacterium | reverse complement strand
TGGTGCCGACGGTGAGACTCGAACTCACACGGCTTTCGCCACCGCCCCCTCAAGACGGCGTGTCTACCAATTCCACCACGTCGGCATGCCTATCCTGCTGCCCGCCGGCTTGAGCGCCGGCGAGCGCCAGAATCACTTCGGTACCTCTCCCGCCTTCGACTCGTCCGCCGGCGCAGGCTTCTGAGCCGCGGGCGCGGGAATCTTGTCGGGCAACGACTCCTTGGGAGCCGGTTGCGTCGCCATCACACCCTTGTCCTCGGTTTTTTGCGTCGAGAACACCGTCAGGCCAAGGCTCGTCATGAAGAATACGACGGCGAGGATCGCGGTGGCGCGGCTCAGGAAGTTTGCCGATCCCGACGCCCCGAAGATACTGCCCGAAGAGCCGCTGCCGAACGCTGCGCCGACATCCGCGCCTTTCCCATGCTGCAGCAGCACGAGGCCGATGATGGCGGCCGCGGCGAGGATGTGTATCACAAGAATTACTATTTCCATGTCGCTCTCACGTCAGGCCGCCTGCGCCGCAGAGCGGCAGATTGCGGCAAACTCGCTCGCGATCAGCGAAGCGCCCCCGATCAGTCCGCCATCGATATCCGGCATGCTGAAAAGCTGGGCGGAGTTCGACGCCTTCACACTGCCGCCGTAAAGTATTCGCAGCCCGCCGGCCACCGCTGCGTCATGCGCCGCAACGCGCCGGCGGATGTACGCGTGGACCGCCTGCGCCTGCTCGGGTGACGCTGTCTTGCCAGTGCCGATTGCCCACACCGGCTCGTAGGCGATCACGGATTGCGCAAGACCTGCGGCACCGGAGCGCTCAATCACGGCATCGAGCTGCGTCGCGACGATTTCTTCGGTGGCGCCGGCATCGCGCTCCGACAGCGATTCACCCACGCACAGGATGGGTGTCAGCCCGGCCTTGAGCGCCGCTGCGTGCTTCCGTGCCACGATCTCATCCGTGTCACCGAAAATACTGCGCCGCTCCGAGTGACCGACGATCGCATAGCGGCAGCCGAAGTCGGTCAGCATCGATGCCGAAACGCCGCCGGTATACGGGCCGTTGTCGAACCGGCAGAGATCCTGAGCGCCCCATTCGATGGCGCCGCCGCTCAGCATCTGCTCAACCTGCGCCAGATACGGAAACGGCACGCACACCGCACACTTCACGCCGGACAGCGGGGAAATCGCGGGGATCAGATCCTGGAGCAGCGCCCGGTTGAAGGCGAGACTGCCGTTCATCTTCCAGTTGCCCGCTACGAGCTTGCCGCGCATCACCGACCCAGTAAAATCGTCGAATTTTACAGCCGATGGCAAACAGGGTCAACGCGATTACAGAGAAGAGCGCGTTGATCCTAAATAAAAAACGCCTGCGTTTGGACGCGCGGCAGGCAGTTAGAAGCAAGCGAGCGCGCGCGCTCGATCAAACCGCTGCACGCACGGCGTCCGCGATGCTCTGCGCGAGCGATTTCACGCGCGAATGGTGCCTCCCTTCCACCATTACCCGTATCACGGGCTCGGTGCCCGATTCGCGAAGCAGCACGCGTCCGGCCGCGCCGAGATCCTTCTCGGCCTGCGCGACGACTTCCTTCACGGCGCGATGGTTCCTGAAATCAAAGCGCTTCGTCAGTTTTACGTTGATCAGTACCTGCGGGTAGAGCTTCACGTCGGCAACCGACTGGGCGAGCGGCGTTGCGCTCTCCCTCAGCGCACGTAGCACCTGCAGCGCGGATATGATGCCGTCACCGGTGGTATGTCGCTCGAGGCACACGATGTGCCCCGAGTTTTCGCCCCCGAGCCGCCAGCCGCGCTCATGGAGCATCTCGAGGATGTAGCGGTCACCGACGCGCGCGCGCACAAACTCGATCCCCAGCGCATCGAGGGCATGCTCGAGGCCGAGGTTGGTCATCTGCGTGCCGACGATGCCGCCCTTCAGCTCGCCGCGCTCGCGCTGATGGCGAGCGATTACGTAGATGAGCTCGTCTCCGTCGTGGATCACGCCTTCGCCGTCCGCCATGAGCAGGCGGTCGCCATCGCCGTCGAGCGCGATGCCGAGGTCCGCCTTGTTGCGCTTGACCGCCTGCTGAAGCGCCCGCGGATGGGTAGTTCCCACGCCCTCGTTGATGTTGAAGCCGTCGGGCTCCGTGCCGATAGTGATCACGTCGGCGCCCAGTTCGTGGAAAACGTGGGGCGCGATATGGTAGGCGGCGCCATGCGCGCAGTCGAGCACGATGCGCATGCCGCGCAGGTCGAGGTGATTGGGAAAGGTGCTCTTGCAGAATTCGATGTAGCGCCCCGCGGCATCGTCGATCCTTCGCGCTTTGCCGAGGCCCGACGAAGAAAGGCACGCGAGCGGCTGCGCGAGCTCCTTCTCGATGGCATTCTCGGTCTCATCGGGCAGCTTCGTGCCGGCGCCGGAAAAGAACTTGATGCCGTTGTCTTCGTACGGATTGTGCGAGGCGCTGATGACGACGCCTGCCGTGAGGCGAAGCGCTCGGGTGAGATAGGCTACCGCAGGAGTGGGCATCGGCCCGACGAGGAGCACATCGATGCCGGCGGCCGACAAACCCGCTTCGAGCGCGGACTCGAGCATGTAGCCCGAGACCCGAGTGTCCTTGCCGATCAGCACGCCCGGGCGCTCCGAGCCGGGATTGCGCGCGGCCAGCACTTTGCCGGCCGCATAGCCCAAATGCATGACGAAATCAGGCGTGATCGGCGCGATGCCCACTTTGCCGCGCACGCCGTCCGTGCCGAAATATTTTCTTTTCATACGCTTTCTTTTTGCACCGTCAAGACGCCCGAACGCAAGGCGAATATTAAACCGTGCCGGCTTGGCCGGACGTTTACGTTCCTTAAAGGCGAACGTAAGCTATCCGGCCCTATTCTATGAAAAGTCCGGGACCTTTTCGCGCTTGGTCCGGGCGGGCCTGGCCTTGGCGGTTCATTCAGCGTCTTGAACGGCCTGCAACACGGCAAGCGCGTCGCGCGTGGCCGCGACGTCGTGGACGCGCACGATGCGCGCGCCGTTTTGCACGGCGATGAGGGCGGCGGCCACACCGGCGTAAACACGCTCATCGGTGCCGCGCCCCGTGATCTTTCCCAAAGTCGACTTGCGGGAAAGGCCTGCGAGAACCGGCACGCCCAACGCCGCAATCGCGCCGAGGTGGCGCAGCAGCGTGAGATTGTGCTCGGCGGTCTTTCCAAACCCGAAACCCGGATCGATCACGATGCGCTCCCGCGCAATGCCGGCCCGTTCCACCGTATCGGCACGCGCCGCGAGGAAGTCGCGGACTTCAGCGACGACATCGGTGTAGTGCGGGTCCTGCTGCATGGTGCGCGGATCGCCCTTCTTATGCATCAGGCAGACTGCCGCCAACGTCGGGGCGACCGCTTCAACGGCGCCCGGCGCAAGCAAAGCATTCACGTCGTTCACGATGCTCGCTCCGGCCGCGATTCCCTCCTTCATCAACTCGGGCTTCTGCGTATCGATCGAGATCGGCGCGCCGCAGCCGGCGAGCGCCCCGATCACGGGGAGCACGCGGCGGCGCTCCTCGTCAATCGGCACGGGCGGCGCGCCGGGGCGCGTGGATTCGCCTCCAATGTCGAGAATGTCGGCGCCCTCCTCGAGGAGCCGCCGCCCATGCGCGACCGCGGCGGGCAGCACCGAGTAGCGGCCGCCGTCCGAGAAGGAATCGGGCGTGACGTTCACTATCCCCATGACGAGCGGACGCTCAAGGGACAGCACGTGAGGGCCGCAGCGAAGGACTGTCATGACCACGCACTAGCAAACAAAAACGCGAAACAGTTTACCGTTTCGCGTTCTGTTCTGGTCGAGCCGGGCCGTCTCCGGCCCGCCCTGTTTACGCTTCGCGCGCAGGCGTCGTGGTGGGCGCAGCGCTCGGCGTGTTGTCCTTGGGCGTCGGCTGCGGAGCCGGCGCCTGTGCCGGCTTCGGCGGCCGCGGCGGCCGCCCGTCCATGATGTCGTTGATCTGCTCGGCGTCGATCGTCTCCCACTCGAGCAACGCCTTCGCCATGATCTCGACCTTGTCGCGGTGCTCCTCGATCAACCGGCGAGCCAGCGCATACTGCTCGTCGATGATGCGGCGGATCTCGGTGTCCACCTTCTGCATGGTCGATTCCGACACGTTCTTGTGCGTCGTGATGGAGCGGCCGAGGAACACTTCGCCCTCGTTCTCGCCGTAGACCATCGGGCCGAGGTTGTCGCTCATGCCCCAGCGGGTGACCATGTTGCGCGCCATTTCGGTGGCGCGCTCGAAGTCGTTCGACGCGCCCGTGGTCATCTGTGCCATGAAGATCTCTTCGGCAATGCGCCCGCCGAAAAGCACCGCGATGTTCTGCAGGATCTGCTCGCGATCCATGCTGTAGCGGTCCTGCTCGGGCAGCTGCATCGTCACGCCGAGCGCTCGCCCGCGCGGGATGATCGTGACCTTGTGCACCGGGTCGGTCTTGGTAAGGCACTTCGCGACCACTGCGTGACCCGATTCGTGGTACGCCGTGTTGCGGCGCTCGTGTTCCGGCATCACGATGGAGCGGCGCTCCGCCCCCATGATGATCTTGTCCTTGGCGCGCTCGAAATCCTCCATGTCCACGAGGCGCTTGTTCGCGCGCGCGGCGAAGAGCGCGGCTTCGTTCACCAAATTGGCGAGATCGGCTCCGGAGAATCCGGGCGTTCCGCGGGCGATGATGTCAGCCTTGACATCCGGCCCGACCGGCACCTTGCGCATGTGAACTAGGAGAATCTGCTCGCGTCCCCGGATGTCGGGCAGCGGCACCACGACCTGGCGGTCGAAACGGCCCGGCCGCAGCAACGCCGGATCGAGCACGTCGGGACGGTTTGTCGCGGCGATCACGATCACGCCGATATTCGCCTCGAAACCGTCCATCTCGACGAGGAGCTGGTTCAGCGTCTGCTCGCGCTCGTCGTTGCCGCCGCCCAGGCCCGCTCCGCGCTGGCGCCCGACCGCGTCGATCTCATCGATGAACACGATGCACGGCGCGTGCTTCTTCGCCTGCTCGAACATGTCGCGCACGCGCGCCGCACCGACGCCGACGAACATCTCGACGAAGTCGGAACCCGAGATCGAGAAGAACGGCACCTTTGCCTCGCCGGCGATGGCGCGCGCGAGCAGCGTCTTGCCGGTGCCGGGATTACCGACCATCAGCACGCCGCGTGGGATGCGCCCACCTAGCTTCTGAAATTTGGACGGATCGCGCAGAAACTCGACCAACTCTGCCACCTCTTCCTTCGCCTCTTCACAACCCGCGACGTCGGCGAATGTGACGGTATTGTTCGATTCGTCAAGCATGCGCGCGCGGCTCTTGCCGAACGAAAACGCGCCGCCGCGCCCGCCGCCCTGCATCTGCCGCATGAAGAATATCCACACGCCGATCAGCAGCAGCATCGGGAACCACGAAACGAAAATGTTCATGAGGAGCGACGGCTCCTCCTCTGGCTTCGCCTCGATGATCACCCCGTTCTTCAGGAGGTCGCTGACGAGCCACGGATCCGAAGGGGAATAGGTGGTGAACCGCTCGCCGCTCGTCTTGACGCCCTTCAGCACACGGCCTTCGATGGTGACCTTGGCGATGCGGCCCTGCTTCACCTCGTCGATGAACTGGGAATACTCCATCGCCTTCTGTGTCGTCTGGCGGGTGCTGAACTGGTTGAATACCGTCATCAGCACGAGCGCAATCACGAGCCAGATCGCCACGTTTTTGATCAGATTGTTCAAGAATGCTCCTTAACGCGCCCAAAAGCATGTTTCGACGCAGATTTGCATTGTAAGGTACTTCCGCTTGCAGCGCAGCAAAGCCCTCACGGTCTCTTCAAACCCTTCCCCAGCACGTAAACTTCGCTCGAACGGCTCCGTGAGGCTTCCGGCTTGCGCACGACCACCTGCTCGAAGCGCTCGCGCATTGCCTTAAGAAATGTTTCGAACCCCGCGCCGTGGAACAATTTGACCAGCAACTTACCCTGTGGTTTCAGATGCGCGCGAGCAAAGTCGAGCGCAAGCTCCGCAAGCGCCATCATGCGCGCCTGGTCCGCGGCCGCCACACCGCTCATATTGGGGGCCATGTCCGAAAGCACAACATCCACCGGACGGCCCGCGAGGTGCCGCTCCAGTTCCGAGAGGACGGATTCCTCTCGGAAGTCGCCTCGCAGCTGCGTTACGCCAGCGAGGGGCGCGAATTCGAGGAGATCGAGGGCGTACACCTGACCGCCTGGGGCGACCGCACAGGCCGCGACCTGCGACCATCCGCCGGGCGCCGCGCCGAGATCGACCACCGTCATCCCCGGGGAGAACAGCTTGTCGCGCGCCCCGATCTGCTCGAGCTTGTAGGCGGCGCGCGAACGCAAACCCTCAGTGCGCGCCCTGCGCACATAGGGGTCGGTCACGTGCTCCCGAAGCCACGCCCTGCTGCTTTTCGACCGCGCCATTGCGTTACACTCGATACATGGCCGACTTAACTCCCTCGGAGCGCAGGGCGCTCAGGGCCCGCGCGCACCGCCTGCATCCGCTGGTGATGATCGGAGAAGCGGGTCTCACGCCGGCCGTGCTCCATGAGATCGACTTGAGCCTGCGCAGCCACGAGCTCGTCAAGATCCGGGTTCTCGGCGAAGATCGCGGCCAGCGCAGGGACTGGATCGAGGAAATCTGCCGCGCGCTCGATGCGGCACCGGTGCAGAGAATCGGCAAAATGCTCGTCGTATACCGGCCGCGCCCGCTGGAACAGGAGCCCGCCGCCCCCCCGCGCAAGCCGCGCCGGAAAAAGGAAAAGCGGCGCGTGAAACGAAGTTACCAGATGCAGTGAATTGCTGGCGAATGGTGAATGGTGAAGCCGCTTTCTCTTCACCGTTTACCGTTCACCTAAATGTATTTGACGTCCAGGATTTCGTACTCGCGCGTGCCGCCAGGCGCGTCCACCTCGGCGACGTCGCCCGAATACTTCCCTATCAGCGCACGCGCGATCGGCGAGCTGATCGAGATCTTTCCCTGCTTGATGTCCGCCTCGTCCTCACCGACGATCTGGTAGGTGACGACTTCCCGGTTCGTGATGTCCTCCAGCTCCACCGTCGCGCCGAAGACGCAGCGACCGTCGGCATCGAGCAGCGCCGGATTGATGATCTGCGCGTTTGCGAGTTTCGCTTCGATCTCGGCGATGCGCCCTTCGATGAAGCTCTGGCGTTCCTTGGCCGCGTGATACTCCGCGTTCTCCGAAAGATCGCCGTGCGAGCGCGCCTCGGAAATCGCATTGATGATCGCCGGGCGCTGCACGGTGCGCAGCTCCTGCAGCTCGGCGCGCAGCTTCTCCGCGCCCGCAATGGTCAAAGGAATCTTGCCCATTCCACTTACCCTCGCAGCTCGTCTTCATGCACAAACGCCGGCAGCTGCGCGTGCAGCCCTTGCACTGCATACGCGCGAAGCTCCCGCGAACCTTCCATTCCATTGCACGCCGCACGCGCGCCCGAAAGGGTCGTGTAGAGCGGGACACGCCCCTGCAGCGCCGCGCGCCGGATCGAGTACGAATCGCGCACCGCGGTGCGCTTTTCCTCGACCGTGTTGACGATGAGAGCGATCTCGCCGTTCTTGATCATGTCCACGATGTGCGGACGCCCTTCCGCGACCTTGTTGACCGGCGTCACGGCGAGCCCCGCCGCGCTCAGCGCCGCCGCCGTGCCGCGTGTGGCGACCAGCGTGAAGCCGAGCTTCGCGAGCGCGCGCGCGATCTCCACCGTGCGCGGCTTGTCGGCATCGCGCACGCTGATGAAGACCTTGCCCGCTGCGGGCAGCTTTTCACCAGCGGCCATCTGCGACTTGACGAACGCCTCGCCGAAGCTTGCGCCGACGCCCATCACCTCGCCCGTCGATTTCATTTCCGGTCCGAGTATCGTATCGGCGCCGGGGAACTTGATGAACGGGAACACCGCTTCCTTCACCGAATAGTAAGGAGGCACGATTTCGCGCTCGACGCCCTGCTCGGCGAGCGTGCGTCCCGCCATGCAGCGTGCGGCGATCTTGGCGAGCGGCAGGCCCGTTGCCTTCGATACGAACGGCACGGTGCGCGACGCGCGGGGATTCACTTCCAGCACGTAGATCGTGTTGTTCTGGATCGCAAACTGGACGTTGATGAGACCCACGACCTTGAGGGCGTGCGCCATCGCCATGGTCTGACGCCGCAGTTCGTCCTGTAGTTCCCGCGACAGGCTGAAGGGCGGGAGCGAGCACGCGGAGTCGCCCGAGTGCACGCCCGCCTCCTCGATGTGCTCCATGACGCCGCCGATGATGACCCTGCTGCCATCGCAGACCGCATCGACGTCCACTTCGATCGCGTCGTTGAGGAACCGGTCGAGCAGCACGGGGCTGTCGTTCGAGACCTTCACCGCTTCGCGCATGTAACGCTCGAGATCGCTCTGCTGATACACGATCTCCATCGCCCGTCCGCCCAGCACGTACGAGGGCCTCACCACCAGCGGATAGCCGATCTCCTCCGCCACCGCGATCGCCTTCTGAGGGCTGCGCGCCGTGCGGTTGGGCGGCTGCTTCAACTTGAGCTTCGTGAGCAGCTTCTGGAACCGCTCGCGGTCCTCGGCGATGTCGATCGAGTCCGGTGTCGTACCGATGATGGGCACGCCGTTCGCCTCGAGATCGCGTGCGAGCTTGAGCGGCGTCTGGCCCCCGAACTGCACGATGACGCCGAACGGCTGCTCGACGTGCACGATTTCCAGCACGTCTTCGAGCGTGAGCGGCTCGAAGTACAGGCGGTCCGACGTGTCGTAGTCGGTGGAAACGGTTTCGGGGTTGCAGTTCACCATGATGCTCTCGAAACCGTCTTCGCGCAGCGCGAACGCCGCATGCACACAGCAGTAATCGAACTCGATGCCCTGCCCGATCCGGTTCGGTCCGCCGCCCAGCACGATCACCTTCCGGCGTGCGCTCGGCTGCGCCTCGCACTCGTCCTCGTACGTCGAGTACATGTACGCGGTGTTCGTCGCGAACTCCGCGGCGCAGGTGTCCACGCGCTTGTAAACCGGGCGCACGCCCAGTTCGTGGCGCCGCGCCCTCACCCTGTTCTGATCGGTGGAAAGCAGCTTCGCGAGGCGGCGGTCCGAGAAGCCGCTGCGCTTGAGTGTCCGCAAGGACACCTCGTCGAGCGCATCGATGGTTCTGCCTTCGAGCGCTTTTTCCTGCCGCACGATGTCCTCGATCTGCGCGAGGAACCACGGATCTATCCTCGTATGCTCGTGCACTTCGGCGAGGCTCATGCCGCAGCGAAACGCATCCGCAACGTAAAAAACGCGCTCGGGACCCGGGTCGCCCAGCTCGTTCTCGATGACATCGAGATCCGTTGTGCGCTCGTCGAAGCCGTCGCTTCCCGTTTCCAGGCCGCGCAGTGCCTTCTGTATCGACTCCTGGAACGTGCGGCCTATCGCCATCACTTCGCCCACGGACTTCATCTGGGTGGTGAGGCGGTCGTCGGCCTGCGGAAACTTCTCGAAGGCGAAGCGCGGCACCTTGGTGACGACGTAATCGATGGTCGGCTCGAAGGAGGCCGGGGTGGCACCGCCGGTGATCTCGTTTCTCAACTCATCGAGCGTGTAGCCCACGGCGAGCTTCGCCGCGACCTTCGCGATGGGGAACCCGGTAGCCTTGGAAGCGAGCGCCGAAGAACGCGACACGCGCGGATTCATCTCGATGATGACCATGCGCCCGTTCGCGGGATTGATCGCAAACTGTACGTTCGATCCGCCGGTATCGACGCCGATCTCGCGCAGGCAGGCGATCGAGGCGTCGCGCATGATCTGGTATTCCTTGTCGGTGAGCGTCTGCGCCGGGGCCACCGTAATCGAATCGCCGGTATGTACGCCCATCGGGTCCAGGTTCTCGATGGAGCACACGATGATGCAGTTGTCCTTGCGGTCGCGCACGACCTCCATCTCGAACTCTTTCCAGCCGATGACCGACTCCTCGATCAGCACCTCGTGCGTGGGGCTCGCATCGAGGCCGCGCTCGACAATGGCGATGAATTCCTCGCGGTTGTAGGCGATGCCACCGCCCGTGCCGCCCAACGTGAACGAGGGCCGGATGATGGTGGGAAAGCCGACCATCGCCTGGACTTGCAGCGCTTCCTCCATGCTGTGGGCAAGCGCCGAGCGCGGGCTCGCGAGCCCGATGCGGGCCATCGCCGCCTTGAACTTCTCCCTGTCTTCCGCCTTGTCGATCGCCTCCTTGCTCGCGCCGATCATCTCGACGCCGTACTTCTCCAGCACGCCCTCGCGGGCGAGGTCGAGCGCGGTGTTGAGCGCGGTCTGCCCGCCCATCGTCGGCAGGATTGCGTCGGGGCGCTCCACGGCGATGATCTTCTCCAGCATCTGCCACGTGATCGGCTCGATGTAGGTGGCATCCGCCATTTCCGGGTCGGTCATGATCGTCGCGGGATTCGAGTTCACGAGGATCACGCGATACCCTTCCTGCCGCAGCGCCTTGCACGCCTGCGCGCCCGAATAGTCGAACTCGCAGGCCTGGCCGATCACGATGGGACCGGCGCCGATGATCAGGATGGATTTGAGGTCGGTGCGTTTCGGCATGCTTCAACGGCCGCTCTCTGGCGAGCGGCTTGTCATCAGGCGGCTGCTCTGGCCGCCTTGGTTGCGTGCTTCTCCATCAGCGCGACGAACCGGTCGAATAGGTAATCCACATCGTGCGGGCCGGGGCTGCCCTCGGGATGCCCCTGGAAGCAGAACGCCGGCCGGTCGGTGCGCGCGAACCCCTGCAGGCTGCCGTCGAAGAGGGAGACATGCGTCACGCGCACGTTGGCGGGCAACGTCTCGGTATTTACCGCGAAGCCGTGGTTCTGGCTCGTGATCATGACGCGGCCGGTATCGAGGTCCTGCACCGGGTGGTTCGCGCCGTGGTGGCCGAATTTCATCTTCACGGTCTTGGCCCCGCTCGCAAGCGCGAGGAGTTGATGCCCGAGGCAGATGCCGAAGATGGGTATGCCCGCATCCAGAAATTCACGGATGGCGCGGATCGCGTACTCGCACGGCTCCGGATCGCCCGGCCCGTTCGAAAGGAATATGCCGTCCGGCTCGAGCGCGAGCGCGGCCTGCGCGGTCGTCTCCGCGGGCACCACCGTAATCCTGCAGTGGCGGGAAGCGAGCTTGCGCAGAATATTGCGCTTGATGCCGTAATCGTAAACGACCACGTGGTAACGCGCCTGACCGGGGCGGGCGTAGCCCGCTCCCAGCACCCAGGTGCCTTCTTCCCAGACGTAACGTTCCTTGCAGCTCGCGACCTTCGCGAGATCCATTCCCACGAGTCCCGGGAATTCGCGCGCTGCCGCGTGCGCCGCCTGCTCGTCGACGCGCCCCGCCATGATGCAGCCGTCCTGCGCGCCCTTGTCGCGCAGCATGCGCGTCAATTTGCGCGTGTCGATTCCGGCGATCGCAACGACGTTCTCGCGCCTGAGGTAATCGGAAAGGCTCATGCTGCTTCGCCAGTTGCTCGCGAGCACCGGCAAGTCGCGGATCACGAGCCCGGCGGCGAATACGCGCTGCGATTCGACATCTTCCGGGTTCGCCCCGTAGTTGCCCACATGGGGATAGGTGAGCGTGACGATCTGCCGGAAATAGGAAGGATCGGTGAGGATCTCCTGGTAGCCGGTCATCGCCGTGTTGAACACGACTTCCCCGGCTGCCATGCCCTCCGCCCCGACCGACTGGCCGCGAAACACCGTGCCATCTCTCAGTACGAGGACGGCGGGCTGTGAGTGCGTCACAAGTAACCTCTTGATCCTGCGGGGCAGATGTGGAAAGCGGGACAGGCCGTGACCCGTCCCGCTGCTTGAAGATACGATTATACGCGAATCGCGTAATGCCGCAAAGCACGTGGCGTGTCGCCCGCAGGCTTATGGCTTGAGGCCGAGGACGTCCTGCATGTCGTAGAGGCCGCTCTCCCGCCCCACCACGAAACGGGCGGCGCGCAGTGCCCCTTGCGCGTACGTGGCGCGGCTCGTCGAGCGGTGCGTGATCTCGATGCGCTCGCCGATCCCGGCAAAGAGCGCGGTATGGTCCCCGACGAGATCGCCGCCGCGCAGGGCCGCGAAGCCGATGCTGCCCTTGGGCCGCTCGCCGGTAATGCCGTGCCGGTCGTACACCGCGCACTCGGGGAGCGAGCGGCCGAGCGCCGAGGCGACGACTTCCCCCATCCTGAGCGCGGTGCCCGAAGGCGCATCGACCTTGTGCCTGTGATGCGCTTCGACGATCTCGACATCGTAGGCATCGCGCAGCGCCGCGGCGGCAACGGCAAGCAACTTGAACATCACGTTCACCCCGACGCTCATGTTGGGCGCAAATACGATGGCGACGTCCTCGCTCGCCTTCGCAATCGCCTTTTTCTGCTCGTCCTCCAAACCCGTCGTGCCGATCACCATCCGTATGCCTTTGCCGCGGCAGACGTCGAGGTGCGCGATCGTGCCGGCAGGGCGCGTGAAGTCGATCAGCACGTCGGCGCCTTCAAGGGCCTTCGCGATGTCGTCCGATACCTTGACGCCGCATCGCGTACCGACGAACTCGCCTGCATCCTTGCCGATGTTCGGATTCCCTGGCTGTTCGAGCGCGGCACACAAATGCAGGTCCGGCTCCCCCAGTACCGCTTCGATCAATGTGCGCCCCATGCGCCCCGAGCTTCCTGCAATGGCGACGTTCATGGCGTTTACTCGGCCTTCGCAGCGGGCGAGAGCCGTTTCTCCGCTGCGGGCGATTGAGCCGGCACAGGCTTCTCCCTGCCGTCGGTGCGAGATCCCGCGGAAGGCGGCGAGCCGGCCGTTGTGTCCGGCCGCGACGCGAGCCCCTCTTTGGAAGCGGGAACGATATCGCCCTCCACGTGCTTGAGCTTGTCCTGTTCGAATATGACTGAAATGCGCCGCTGCTCGGTGAGCTCGCCCGCCTTGTAGTACAGGTACACGTAATCCCAGCGATCCTTGCGGAAGGGATCGACCACGAGCGGCGTGCCGAGGATGAACCGCACCTGGGCACGCGTCATGCCCGGCTTCAGTTTCTCCACCATCTCCTGCGTCACGGCATTGCCCTGCTGAACGTCGATCTTGTACGGCGTAAGCGACGGCAGGACGGGCACCTGCTTGCAGCCGGCGAGGAGAACGATGAGCAGTAAGGTGAGGCGCATCGAGACGGAGAATTCGTCGTCCGCACGCTTCGGTCGCGGGCGGCGCGCGGTTTGCAAACCCGGAAAAAGCCAATATGATAGCCGAGGACACCGTCCCGCAGGAAGAAATGAGCTCGCCCAACGATCTCAAGACGATCGGCCTCAAAGCGACGCTCCCGCGCCTGCGCATTCTGGAACTCTTCGAGAAGAGCCCGGTGCGCCACCTGAGCGCTGAGGACGTCTACAAGACCCTCCTTAAAGAAGGCACCGACACCGGCCTCGCCACAGTCTACCGAGTGCTCACGCAGTTCGAGCAGGCGGGGCTGCTCATCCGCCATCATTTTGAGACCGGAAAAGCCGTCTTCGAGCTGAACCAGGGCGGACATCACGATCACCTGGTCTGCATGCAATGCGGGCTCGTGGAAGAGTTTTACGATGCGGAGATCGAGCGCCGCCAGATCAAGGTCGCGGAAGAGCGGGGGTTCAGGATCCACGACCATTCGCTCCATCTCTATGCGGACTGCATCAAGCCGAACTGCCCGAACCGTCCGAAGGACTGAATGACGCTCCCGCTCCGGGCGCGGCCGCTGCGGCCACGGCGCGAAAGGTGCTGCCTCGCCGAAGCGAGGCCGTGAAGTCGAAGGGGTACGCTCAGCGCTTCACGCCGAGCATCTCCGCAGCGTGGCGGCGCGTCGTCTCCGTGATCTTGAGCCCGCCCAGCATCCGCGCGATCTCCTCGATGCGCTGCGCCGAGTCGAGCACCGTCACGCTGCTCGAGACCTTGCCGTTCGAGCTGGACTTGTTGACCTGCCATTGGTGATCGGCGGACGCCGCGACCTGCGGCAGATGCGTGATGCACATCACCTGATGGTGCCGGCCGAGCGCCTTCAGCATGCGGCCGACGATTTCCGCGACCCGCCCGCCGATCCCGCTATCGACTTCGTCGAATATGAGCGTAGGCACCGGCGCGACGCGACTCGCCGCAGCCTGTATGGCAAGGCTGATGCGTGAGAGCTCACCTCCGGACGCGACCTTCGCGAGCGGCTGCGGTGCAATGCTCTTGTGCGAGGAGACGAGGAACTCTGCGTCTTCCGCGCCGTGCAGCGCGGGCGCGTTGAGCGCATGCAGCGCCACCGAAAACGATCCGCCTCCCATTGCGAGACTCTGCATCGCTTCGGTGACTTCTTCCGAAAGCCGGCGAGCCGCCTTCTTTCGCGCCGCCGACAGCTTCTTCGCCTCTGCTTTGTACGCAGCGTGCGCTTCTTCCTCGGCTGCGCGCGAGGCCTCCACATCACTGCTTTGCACCAGCTCGGCGAGACGGGTCCGCGCGCGCGCCAGCACCTCGGTCAGCCCATCCGCTGCAACGCGGTACTTGCGTGCCACGCCGTGCACGGCCTCGATGCGTCGCTCGATCTCGCGCTGCCGCTCGGGATCGGCGTCGACGCGCTCCGCGTAGCGCCGCAAGGCATAGCAGGCTTCCTGCAGCTGGATCCGCACCGGCTCCAGCGCCTCGAGAATCTCTTTCAGGCGCGCGTCGTACTGCAGCACGTTGCCAAGCCGGTTCATGGCCGCGTTCACGCGCGTGAGCGAGGAATCCTCCGCTTCCGAAAGCACCTCCAGCGCATGCTGCGAGGCTTCGATGAGGGTCGCCGCATGGGCGAGCCGCGCGTGCTCGGCGACGAGTACCAGCCACTCGTCCGCCGTGAACCCGAGCGCCTCGATCTCGCGCACCTGCCATTCGAGCTGCTCGCGCTCGGCGGCAAACGCTGCCGCATGGGTCTCAAACTCGATACGGCGTTCCTGCCGTTGCTGCCACAGGCGGAAAGCGGCGCTCACCTCCCGGGCCTGCTGCGCGGCGCCGCCGAACGCATCGAGCAATTCGCGCTGCGCGCTCGGGCGCAGGAGCGACTGATGCTGATGCTGGCCGTGTATGTCCACGAGGAATTCGCCCGCCGCACGCAATTGCGCGAGCGTGGCCGCGCGGCCGTTGATGAACCCCCGGGACCGTCCCGCCGTATCGATTACGCGGCGCATCAGGCACGCGCCGCTCTCGTCGGCAAGATCGCTTTCTTCGAGCCACCGCGCGCATTCCGGAACTGCGCCCACATCGAACTCGGCGCTGATTTCGGCACGCTCGGCACCCTGGCGAACGACGATCGCCTCGCCACGCGCGCCCAGCACGAGGGCAAGCGCATCGACGAGGATCGACTTTCCCGCGCCGGTCTCGCCGGACAACACGGTGAACCCGGGGGAGAACTCGAGCTCCATCCGCTCCACGATGACGAAATCGCGTATCGAGAGGCTGCGCAGCATGGTGCCGGACTAGCTCACTCGCGGTTCCAGTGGAGCTTCTCCCGCAGCATGGCGTAGTAGCTGTGCCCCACGGGATGGAGCAGGCTGATCGCGTGGGAGTAACGCCGCACGACCAGGCGATCGCCCTGCTTGAGCTCGTAGTGCGAATGGCTGTCGAAGTGCGCGCGTGGATCCGCCACGTCGCGGACGCGGATCTCGACGCTGCATCCACCGCCGATCACGATCGGCCGATTGGAAAGGGTGTGGGGGGAAACGGGCACGAGCGCCATGACATCGAGCGAAGGATGGACGATCGGGCCGCCGGAGGAGAGCGCATACGCCGTGGAACCCGTGGGGCTCGCCACGATCAAACCGTCGGCGCGCTGGTTGTACACGAACTGCCCGTCGATGCGGACCTCGAACTCGATCATGCTGCCCTTGACGCCCTTGCTCAGCACCACGTCGTTGAAGGCGAGCACGTCGAATACGCGCTCGTTGCCGCTGTAAACCTCCGCTTGCAGCAACATCCGCCCTTCCGTGATGAAGTTGCCGTCCAGGATGGCGCCTATCGTCTCGAACATCGTTTCCACCGAGATATCGGTGAGGAACCCGAGCCGCCCCTGGTTGATGCCGACGAGCGCCACATCGTACGGCGCGAACGTCCGGGCGATGTTCAGCATGGTGCCATCGCCGCCGATGACGATGGCGAGATCGGCCTGCTCGCCGAGCTCTTCGAGCCGCAGCACGGGATAGGGACAATCGCCGATGTGCGAAGCGGTGAGCCGGTCGAGCAGAACCTTGACGCCGCGTTTTTCCAGGAATCCGGCGAGCTCAAGGAGCGGCGCGGCGATCTCCGGGCTCTTGTACTTGCCGATCAGCGCGGCGGTCTTGAAAGACGATTTCACGGCTGCATTAAACCATAAATTTTTATTTCGAGGCGAGAAGCAAACGACAAGCGACTCAACAGCTTACGGCGTGCGCCGCGGCCTTCCTTGCGCTGTGCCCTGCGCGCGCGCCGCGCGCGCGCTTTTGTGTAGAATAGGTTTATGCCAAATGACAGACTGGCGCTGAGCGAGCGCGCGCAGCTACTGCTGAAGACGCTGGTCGAGCGCTATATCAGCGACGGTCAGCCGGTCGGCTCGCGCGCGCTGTCGAAGTACTCGGGGCTCGATCTTTCGCCCGCGAGCATTCGCAACGTGATGGCGGATCTCGAGGAAATGGGCTTCATCGCAAGTCCCCACACTTCGGCCGGACGCATTCCCACCCCGCGCGGCTACCGCTTTTTCGTGGACACGCTGCTCACCATCAGGCCGCTCGGCACGCTGGAGATCAACCAGCTCGAAGGCCAGCTGCACGCGGAGAACACCCAGAAGCTCGTCGCCTCCGCCTCGCACATCCTGTCGGACCTCACGCGCTTCGCCGGCGTGGTCGTGACACCGCGGAGGAGCAGCGGCTTCCGGCACATCGAGTTCATCCGCCTGTCGGAGAAGCGCGTTCTCCTGATCCTGGTGACCCTGGAAGGCGATGTGCAGAACCGCGTGATCGTGACCGAACGCGGGTATTCGCCCTCGGAGCTCATCGAGGCGAGCAATCTCCTCAACCAGAACTACGCCGGGCTCACGTTCGAAGACATCAAAAAGCGCATCCACGAGGAGCTCAAGCAGCTGCGCGAAGACATGACGAAGCTCATGGCGGCCGCGCTGGAAGCGGGAAGCCAGGCGATCAGCGAATCCCAGGAGGAAGTGGTGATCTCCGGGGAAGGCAATCTGCTCGACGTGGAGGACCTTTCCTCCAACATGGCGAACCTGCGCCGGCTCTTCGACCTTTTCGAGAGGAAGACCGGGCTCCTGCAGCTATTGGACGTGAGCAGCCGCGCGCACGGGGTTCAGATCTTCATCGGCGGGGAGTCGGGGCTCGTCCCCTTGGACGAGTGCAGCGTCGTGACGGCGCCGTACGAGGTGGATGGCCAGGTGGTCGGCACCGTGGGTGTCATCGGTCCGACCCGCATGGCCTACGAGCGCGTCATCCCGATCGTCGACATCACCGCCAAGCTCCTTTCCAGCGCGCTCGCCCAGCGTTGAGCATCCAGTAGGATATGGCGCGCTTCCTGCCCGAGCCGCCCCATCAGCACGGCACGCCGGCGCGCATTGGCGTGCTGCTCGTCAATCTCGGCACGCCGGAAGCACCGACCGCCAAGGCGCTGCGCGCCTATCTCCGGGAGTTCCTCTCCGACCCGCAGGTGGTGGAAATCCCGCGTTTTTTGTGGTGGCTGGTGCTCAATCTCTTCGTGCTCACCACGCGCCCGAAGCGCTCGGCGCAACGCTATGCCCAAGTCTGGACGCGCGACGGCTCGCCGCTCAAAGTGCACACGGAGCGCCAGGCGGTGCTCCTGCGCGGCTATCTCGGCGAACGCATCAAGCACCCGATGGTCGTCGAGTATGCGATGCGTTATGGCAAGCCTTCCATCGCCGAGCGGCTGGACGAACTCAAGTCGCAAAATTGTGATCGCATCGTGCTCCTCCCCCTCTATCCGCAATATTCGGCGAGCACGACCGGAACTGCGCACGCCGCGGCCTTCGAGCATCTCGCGCGCATGCGCAACATGCCGGAGGTGCGCACCGTGCGTCATTTCCACGACCACGCGGGCTACATCGATGCGCTCGCCCAGAACGTGCGCGATTACTGGATGAATAACGGGAGGCCCGACCGGCTGCTGATGAGCTTCCACGGCGTGCCACGCTCCACGCTCGAACGGGGCGACCCCTACCATTGCGAGTGCCAGAAGACGGCACGGCTGCTGGCCGAGGCGCTCGCTCTCAAGCCGGAGCAGTATCGGATCGCGTTCCAGTCGCGCTTCGGTCGTGCTGAATGGCTCAAGCCTTACACGGCCGATGTGCTGGCGGAATTCGGCAGGCAGAAACTCGGCCGGGTCGACGTCGTATGCCCCGGGTTCGTGTCCGATTGCCTGGAAACGCTGGAAGAGATCGCGATCGAGGGCAAAGCGACTTTTCTGCGGGCAGGAGGGCGCGAATTCCACTATATCCCGTGCCTCAATGAGCGCGATGGCCTCATGCGCGCCTTGACGGATATCGTGCTCGCGCAGTTGCCCGATTGGGCGGTCAGTAGTCCCCCTGCCGAATTGCTCGAGCAGTCGCGGCTGCGCGCCGTCGCCTTGGGCGCCCGCGCTTAGGGCGGGGCGCCGGACCTCCCGGGAATCGGGGGTGCCGCTTGGACGGCCCGGGAACCCGATCCCAGCGCCGGAACTCGATAAGGTTAAACACAATAAAGCAGGCACTTAGCCATGTTCTTTGGACCACCCTTGAAATCCCGGGGACTGCCCCGAACTAGGCAGAGTTAAGGAGAGCAAAGGATGCAGGACATCACAGACATCACGACAGCAGACGAAAACCGGCCCGATATGCAGGAAAACCGCAACGACGCGCAGACCGGCGCCTCCGCGGCAGAAGCAAACAAGGAAAGCACCCCCAGCCTTGAACAACAGCTGCGCCAGGCGGAACTGGCGGCGCAGGAGCATCACGATGCCTGGCTGCGTGCCAAGGCGGAAGCGGATAACATCCGCAAGCGCGCGCAGAACGAGATCGCAGCCGCGCACAAGTTCGCGGTCGAAAACTTCGCATCGGAACTGCTCGCCGTGAAGGACAGCCTCGAGGCCGCGCTCTCAACCGAGGTTACGACCGCCGAAAGCATGAGAAGCGGCGTGGAGCTCACGTTGAAGCAACTGAATGCCGTGTTTGCGAAGTTCAGCTTGAGCGAGATTAACCCCGCGGGCGAACGCTTCGACCCTCACCGCCACCAGGCGATCAGCACGGTCGAGTCCGAGCTCGAGCCCAATACGGTGGTGCAGGTGCTGCAGAAGGGCTGTCTGCTGCATGAGCGGGTGATTCGACCGGCTTTGGTGACGGTGTCGAAACAGAAAGAGCAAGCGGTTGAAAGCTGAGGCACTACCCCAATATCGGTAGTCATCCGTAGGTTACGGAACGAAAGACGAGGGAATCATGAGCAAGATCATTGGAATTGACCTGGGAACTACCAATTCGTGCGTCGCCGTGATGGAAAACGGCCAGCCGAAGGTTATCGAGAATTCGGAGGGCGCACGCACTACGCCGTCCATCGTCGCGTACATGGACGACGGCGAGGTCCTCGTCGGCGCGCCGGCCAAGCGCCAGGCGGTTACCAATCCCAAGAACACCCTCTACGCGGTGAAGCGCCTGATCGGCCGCCGCTTCGAGGAAAAGGAAGTGCACAAGGACATCGATCTGATGCCCTACAGGATCGTGAAGGCCGACAACGGGGACGCGTGGGTCGAGGTGCGTGGCAAGAAGATCGCGCCGCCCGAGGTTTCGGCCCAGGTTCTGATCAAGATGAAGAAAACCGCCGAGGACTATCTCGGCGAACCGGTCACGGAAGCGGTCATCACGGTGCCCGCCTACTTCAACGACGCC
>CAMPGR010000064.1 GCA_946885605.1 uncultured Pseudomonadota bacterium | reverse complement strand
GCGCTTTACTACCTCGTCGTCTCCACGCTCGGCATCGCGGGCTTCTTCCTGCTCATCGAGCTCGTCGAGCGCGCACGCGAGCCGGGCGCCGACTTGCTCTCCGTGACCGCGCAAGCCTTCGGGCTTGCAGGTGAAGAAGCCGAAGCGGATATCGGCGTCGCCATCCCCGCGAGCCGGGCTCTGCTCGGCCTTGCCTTCGCTTTCTGCGCGCTGCTCATCGCGGGACTGCCTCCGCTTCCCGGGTTCGTGGCGAAGTTCGCAATGCTCGACGCGTTGCTCGACAGCGATCCGGTGCCGAATACGGTATGGACAATGCTCGCGCTGCTGATGCTCTCGGGGCTGGCCGCCATCATCGCTCTCGCGCGCATCGGTGTGCGTGTATTCTGGGCGTCACCGGAGGTCCGTGTTCAAGTGCGCGTGGTCGAGCTTGCGCCGATCGTGGCGTTGCTCGGCCTGTGCATCGCGCTCACGGCGGCTGCGGGCCCGGCGATGCGCTACATGCAGGATGCCGCGCAAGGTTTGCACGCTCCGCGCCCCTATATCGAGCAGGTGCTCTCCCGGCCATGAAGCGCTGGCTTCCCTATCCTGTGTTCTCGCTTGCGCTCCTCGCAATGTGGCTGCTCCTCAACGAAAGCCTCGCGTTACAGCATGCGCTGCTCGGTGCCGCGTTGGCGCTGGCGGGCGGGCGCATCCTTGCCGTGCTGCAGCCGCCCGAGGGACGCGTGCGGCGTCGCGCGGGAGCGATTGCGCAGCTCTTGTGGCTCGCGTCTGTGGACGTCGTGCGCTCCAACCTCGCCGTCGCGCGCATCGTGCTGCAGCCCGGCGTACGCGGCAGAACCGCCGGGTTTCTCACGGTGCCTCTGGAAGTCCGCCATCCCGGCGCGCTCGCAGCGCTCGCGTGCATCATAACCGCGACACCCGGCACGAGCTGGGCGCGTTACAACGCCGCGGACAACACGCTCACCATCCATGTGCTCGAGCTCGTCAACGAAGAGGCGTGGATTCACCTCTTCAAGGAGCGCTACGAGCGGCGCCTCAAGGAGATATTCGAATGAGTCCGGAATCTTTCGTCACGGTGGTCAGCGCGGCGCAGGTCATGCTGGGCTTCGCCATGACGTTCGCGGTCTACCGGCTGCTGCGCGGGCCGCGGGCGCAGGACCGCGTTCTCGCGCTCGACACGCTCTACGTGAACGCGATGCTCCTGATCGTCACGTTCGGCATCCGCACCGGAACGACGCTCTATTTCGAGGCGGCGCTCGTGATCGGCATGCTGGGGTTCGTCTCGACAGTCGCGCTCGCGAAGTTCCTGCTGCGCGGGGAGGTGATCGAGTGATGACCTACGCCGCCGCGGTCCTCGTCGTGTTCGGTGCGCTGCTCGCCTTCGGTGGCTCGCTCGGCCTGCTACGGCTCAAGACGTTTTACGAGCGCGTGCACTCCCCCACCATGGGCACCACGCTCGGGACCGGACTGATCCTCATTGGATCGATGCTGTATTTCAGCGCGCTCGAATCGCGGCCCGTGCTGCACGAGGTGCTGATCGGCGTCTTCATGACCGTGACCACGCCGGTAACGTATATGCTGCTCGTGCGGGCCGCGCTCCACCGCGACCAGGCGGAGGGCCGGAATCCGCTGAGCGCCACAGAAGCAACGAAATCTCCGCCATGCGAACGTTGATTGTGGCGTTCCTGTTGGCGGTTGTGCCGCTCTCGGCCCGCGCCGCGTACGAAGTGGAGTGGACCGAATTCCCCGCGCTCAGGCCCTTCGAGGGCGAGCCGGTGCAACTGAGCGCGCTCGCGTTCCGGCCGAAGGGAGACGGGCCGTTTCCGGCGATCGTGATGCTCCACGGATGCAGCGGCATGTACACGCCTTCGGGCTACGTAGCGAACGCCTATCGCCACTGGGCGGAGCTGCTCGCTCTGGACGGATACGTGGCATTGCTCGTGGACAGCTTTGGCCCGCGCGGCCACCGCTCGATTTGCGAGCTGCAGAAGCGGCCGATACTGGAAAGCCGCGAACGCGTGGAGGATGCTTACGCGGCCGCGCGGTGGCTGAACGCGCAACGCTATGTCGCGGCCGGCCGCATCGGCGTCATCGGCTGGTCGAACGGCGGTACCGGCACGCTCTACAGCATGCGGGCCTCGAGCCGCATGGAGCCGGGTTTCCGCGCAGCGGTCGCGTTCTATCCAGGCTGCCGCAGGTTATCGCGCGCCAGGACTCCCTACCGCCCCTATGCGCCGCTCCTCATACTGATCGGCGAAGCAGACGACTGGACGCCTGCCGAAGCGTGCCAAACACTCGCCGCCCTCGCGCAGCAGGAAGGCGCGCCGCTCGAGATCGTCACTTACCCCGGCGCCCATCACAGCTTCGATCGTCTCGGGCTTCCCGTGCGTTACCGGCCCAACGTGCGCAATCTCGATAAGCCGGACCGCCGCGGGGCGACGGTCGGCGAGCACCCGCAGGCGCGCGAAGACGCCATCCGGCGCACGAAAGCTTTCTTTGCCGAGAGACTGAAGTGAACGCGCCTCAGGGCTTTTTCGGTGCGATCGCGGTCAGGATGCCCTGCATGATCGCAAGTGGCGTGGGCGGGCATCCCGGCACCGCGACGTCGACCGGGATGACGTTCGCGACCCGCCCGCAGCTCGCGTAGCTCTCGCCGAAGACTCCGCCCGTGCACCCGCACTCGCCCAGCGCCACGACGAGCTTGGGATCGGGGGTGGCCTCGTAGGTGCGCTTCAACGCCGTCTCCATGTGGCGCGACACCGGGCCGGTCACGAGCAGCATGTCGGCGTGGCGCGGACTCGCGACGAACCGGATGCCGAGCCCCTCGAGGTTGTAGTACGGATTGTTGAGCGCATTGATCTCGAGCTCGCAGCCGTTGCACGACCCGGCGTCCACGTGGCGGATCGCGAGTGCGCCCGCGAACCGCTCTAGGATTTCCGCCCGCAGCCGCTGCGCCGTAACGCGCAGTGCCTCTTCCGGCTCGGGCGCAGGCTCGGTCCTGATGCCCGTCTTTACAATCTGTTTCAGCAATTGATACATCGCGCGCGCTAAAGATCGTGTCCGCTGTAGGACAGGTTGAACGACTTGTTGATGAGCGGGAAATCGGGAACGATGTTGCCGAGCGCCGCGCGCTCGATGAGCGGCCAGTTCTGCCACGACGGGTCGTGCGGGTGCAGGCGCCGGATGCGGTTCGCTCTTCCCGTCTCGAGCGCGACGAACACCTCGCCGCGCCAGCCTTCCACCCAGCCCACGCCAAAGGCGTTCTCCGGCGCGTCGGGAATGGGCGCCGCGATATCGCCGGGCGGCAGCCCCGAAAGGATGAGATCGATGAGCCTCAGCGACTCCGCGATTTCCTCGAAGCGCACCGTCACGCGCGCCGCGACGTCGCCGTTGTGATGCGTCACCATGCGCACGTCCAGCTCGTCGTAGGGCGCGGGCGGGAACTGCACGCGCAAGTCCCATGCGACCGCGCTCGCCCGCCCGGCGAGTCCGGTCAGGCCCATGCGATGAGCCAACTCGGGCTTGACTCGCCCGCAACCGATGAAGCGATCCTGCAGCCCGGCGTGCTCTTCGTAAATGTTCTTGAGCACCGCGACCGCACGCTCGACCGTCTCCATTTCGCTGCGCATGTGGGCGACGGCTTCCGGATGCACGTCACGCGCCAACCCGCCGGGCACGATCGCATCCATGAGATAGCGATGGCCGAACAGCGCGTGGTTCGTGCGCAGCCAGTCTTCGCGCAGGCGCGAAAACTGCGCGAGCCCGAATGCAAGCCCGGCGTCATTGCCGAGAAAACCGAGGTCCCAAAGGTGCTGGCCGACGCGCTCGCGCTCGAGCAGCAGCGCGCGCAGCCCCAGCGCACGCGGCGGCGGCGCGACGTCCGTCACGCTCTCGACCGCCATCGCGTAGGCCCACGCATAGGCCACCGTGGAGTCGCCGGAAATCCGGCCGGCGAGCTTCGCCCCTTCGGGGAGCGTCATCGACTCGAACCGCTTTTCGATGCCCTTGTGCTTGTAGCCGAGCCGCTCCTCGAGGCGCAGAATCCCTTCGCCCACGATGGAGAAGCGGAAGTGCCCCGGCTCGATCGTGCCCGCATGGACCGGACCCACGGGAATCTCGTGCACGCCTTCACCTCCGACTTCGACGAAGGGGTAGCCGTCGGGGCCGTTGGGATAGCCCTCACGCGCTTCGAATGACTTGCGGAGCGGGAACACGTTCTCCGGCCATGCAGCGTGACGCAACCACTTGCGGTTGTCTGCCGCATGCTCCGCCGTGATGCCGAAGAGATCGTGCACGGCGCGCTGCATGCGCTCGGCGGAAGGGAAAATATCCGACACGTCGGGATAGTGCTCCCCGTCGAGCGCGTGTGCGACGATGAGCAATCCCGAGCGCACGGTGAGTGCGGCATGGATTGCGAAGCCCGCGCCGCGGTCGCTGTTGTCCGCCGCCCACAGTGCGACGAGCCGCCCGCCCTTGTCGCGCACCTGACGGCACGCCGTACGCCACTGCTCCGCGCCCGTCCGACCGAGCCACACCGGCATCGCGCCCAGCAACGGCTTCAGGTCGAGCTGAAAGTCTTCGAGCCGCATCGCGCTATCCGATGAGTTGCGCCGCCTGCCGGTACCACTCGGCGAGGTACGGCGGAATGTAGAGGCCGAGCAGCAGCACGATCGCGAGATGCACGAACACCGGTATCAGCGCCGGGCGATGCGGCAGGCGCTTCACGTTTGCGGTTCCGAACACCATGGGCTGCACCTTGCCGAATATCGCCGCGAAGGCGACACCGAGCGCGCCGAGCAGGAACGGCGTGGCCCAGGGTTCCTGATGCATCGCGGCGGTGAGCAGCATGAATTCGCTGGCGAAGACGCCGAAGGGCGGCATCCCGAGTATCGCGAGACTGCCGAGGAGCAGCCCCCAGCCTATCGTCGGGTTGCTCTCGATGAGCCCGCGGATGTCCGCCATGATCTGCGTGCCGGATTTCTGAGCGGCGTGGCCCACGGCGAAGAAGATCGCCGACTTGGTGAGCGAGTGCACCGTCATGTGAAGCAGCCCCGCGAAGGTCGCCAGCGCCCCGCCCATTCCGAACGCGAAGGTCATGAGGCCCATGTGCTCGATCGACGAATACGCGAAAAGCCGCTTGATGTCCTTTTGCCGCGAGAGCAGGAACGCCGCGACCACCACTGAGAGAAGGCCGAATCCCATCATGAGATTGCCGGCGAAATGCGTGCCGAGCGCGCCGTCGACCAGCACTTTCGCCCGCACGACGGCATAGAGCGCAACATTGAGGAGCAGGCCCGAAAGCACCGCGGAAATCGGCGTCGGGCCCTCCGCATGCGCGTCCGGAAGCCAGTTGTGGAGCGGCGCGAGCCCCACCTTGGTGCCGTAACCCACCAGCAGAAAAACGAACGCGAGCCCGAGCACCGTCGGCTCGAGCTGCGCTTTCACGTCGTTGAGATGCGTCCAGAGGAGCGCCGTGCCGCCCGCGCCCAGCACCTTTTCAGCGGCGAAATAAAGCAGGATCGTGCCGAAGAGCGCCTGCGCGATGCCCACGCCGCACAAGATGAAATACTTCCACGCCGCTTCGAGGCTCGCGGGCGTGCGATAGAGGCTCACGAGCAGGACTGTGGTCAGCGTTGCCGCCTCCATCGCCACCCACAGGATGCCGACGTTGTTGGTGAGCAGCGCAAGCAGCATGGTGAAGGTGAACATCTGGTACATGCTGTGGTACAGGCGCAGCCGGTTCGGCGGGAGCCGGCCCATGTGCGCCTCGATGCGCATGTACGGGCGGCTGAAGAGCGACGTGGTGAACGCGACGAAGGCGGTCAGCGCAACGAGGAACACGTTGAACGGGTCGACGAAGAAATTCTCCTCCCACACGAGGGTGGGGCCGTCGGTGATGATGCGCGCGGTGAGCACCGCGGACGCCGCGAACGTCGCGAGACTCACGGCGCTGTTCAACTCGGGCGCGAACGAGCGATGGCCCCAGAAGGCGAGCGCGATGCCGCCTGCGAACGGAATACCGAGTACTAAGAGCAGTTCCATTACGAATTCCTGCGCAAATGGATCAGATCCATGCGCGCCTCGAATCTCCCCTCTCCTTGGCAGGGAGAGGGGCCGGGGGTGCGGGAATGAGCGACAGGCTCATCAGCGTTCCTTCAGCTTCTCGAGATGGTGGATGTCGAGGCTCTCGAAGGTCTCCCGGATGTGGAAGAAGAACACCCCGAAGATGAGCGCGGCGACCAGCACGTCGAAGAGAATGCCGAGCTCGACCACCATGGGCATGCCGTAGGTGGCCGACGTCGCCGCGAAGAAAAGCCCGTTCTCCATCGCGAGGAAGCCGATCACCTGCGAAACGGCCTTCCGCCGCGTGATCATCATGAGGAACGAGAGCAGGATGGTCGCGATCGCGATGCCGAGCGCGCTCTTCGTGATCGTTCCGGCCATCTCCGAAATCGGCGCGGCGAGATTGAAGGCGAAGATGACGAGCGCGATGCCGATCAGCATCTGCACGGGTATGTTGACGACCGACTCGATGTCCCAGCGCACATTGAGCTTGTCGATCAGCCAGTGCAGGAACCAGGGCAGCGCGAGCACCTTGAGCACGAGCGTGACCGCCGCGGAGACGTAGAGATGCGTCTGCTGCGTCGAGTACGCCACCACCGCCGTGGAGAGCATCAGCACGAAGCCCTGCAGCGCGAAGAGCTTGATGAGCGAAAGGATCCGCCGCTGCGTCAGCATGGCGAACGCGAGCAGGAGCAGCAGCGCCGCGAAGAGGTTGATGAGCTGGCCGGAGAGCGACTGAGCCATTTCAGGTCTCCAGCACGAAGTGCGTCAGCATGCCCAGCGTCGCGAGCAGGAACGCGGTCCCGAGAAACTCCGGCGCGCGGAAAATGCGCATCTTTGCCGAAACCGTCTCGAGGAGCGCGAGCCCGAAGCCCGCGAGCGCGAGCTTCAGCACCAGCGCGGCGAGCGCGATCGGCACGCCGGTCCAGTCGCCCGCCCGCGCAATGCCCCACGGCGCGAACATCGCGATCCCTATCGTGATATACGCGGTGAGCTTGAGGCTGGACGCCCACTCCACCAGCGCGAGATGCCGCGCCGAGTACTCGAGGATCATCGCCTCGTGGATCATGGTGAGCTCGAGGTGGGTCGAAGGATTGTCGATCGGGATGCGCGCGTTCTCCGCGAGCAGCACCATCACGAACGCAACGGCCGCGAACGCCATGCTGGGATAGATCAGGAATTCGCGCTGGCCGAGTGTTTCGACGATCGTGACGAGCGAGGTGGAATGGCTGATGAGCGAGGCGGTGAACAGCGTCATCAGCATCGCGGGCTCGGCGAGAAAGCCGATCATCATCTCGCGGCGCGCGCCGAGCGTCCCGAAGGCGGTGCCGACGTCCATGCCGGCGAGGGCGATGAAGACCCGCGCGAGCGCGAAAAGCCCCACGAGCGCGATCACGTCCGCCGCCGGCGCGAACGGGAGCGACGTCGCGACCACCGGCACGATACCGACCGCAAGCCACATGCAGCCGAACAGTACGTAGGGCGTCGCGCGAAAAAGCGGTGATGCCGTATGCGCGAGCACCGCTTCCTTGTGGAAGAGCTTGTGGAGCACGCGGTAGGGTTGCCAGATGCCGGGGCCGCTGCGGTTCTGCAGCCACGCGCGGCACTGGTTCACCCAGCCGAGCACGAGCGGCGCAATCAGCACCACCAGCACCGACTGGAGAACCTGGAACGCGATGCCGCTCGCCTGATTCATCGCGCGAACACCAGCAACGCGATCAGGGTGAGAAAACTGTAGAGCAGGTACACGGAGATCCGTCCCTGCTGCAGCTTGCCCACTTGGCTCGAGAGAAACTCGGTGAAGCGCGCGATGGGCAGATAGAGCGCATGCCAGTGCCGGTCATCGACCTCCTGCCGGAATACAGGCTTCGGATCGTCGGGACGCGGGATCTCGCGGCGGATGCGGTAAACCGGCGCAAAGATGTGGCGGATCGGCTGGCCGAAGCCCTCGGCGCTGTCCTCCATGCGTGCGTTCTGCTCCGGGTAGCCGCAGTCCCAGGGATCGGCGCGCCGCAGCCTGCCGTGATAAAACTGGCGCACCATGAGAAACGTCAGCCCGACCGCGGCCGCGATCACGAGCAGGAAGACGACCGGGCTGTAGCTCGCCTGCGTCCCGGACGTGGGCACGAGCCACAACCATCCCGAATGCAATGCCTCTTGCGGAAGCCCGACGTGTATCAGCGCTTCGCTCACCGCGCTGAGCTGGCGCAGCACGAAGACGGGCAGCAACCCGAGCGCAACGCAGCCCAGCGCGAGCCACAGCATGCCCGCTCGCTGCCACAAGTCGGCGTCGTGGGGCTTCTCGTCCGTCACGAGGCGATGCTGCCCGAGAAATGCCACACCGTACACTTTCACGAAACACATGCCGGTGAGCGCGCCCGAGAGCGCAAGCACGGCGGCCACGATCGGCACGAGGCTTCGCACGACGCTGCTCTCGAGCATCGGCGCCTGCAGCGAGGCCTGGAACGTGAGCCACTCGGAAACGAAGCCGTTCAACGGCGGCAACGCCGAGATCGCGAGCGCGCCCACGAGAAAGTACACCGCGGTGTGCGGCATGTAGCGGATGAGCCCGCCCATGTGGTTCATGTTCCGAAGGCCGGTGGAGTGCAGGACGGCGCCGGCGCCGAGAAAGAGGAGACCCTTGTATGCCGCATGGTTGAGCGCGTGATAGAGCGCTGCAATCAACCCCAACACACCGGCCGCCGGGTGCCCGCTCGCGATGAACACCATCGAAAGGCCGATCCCGATCAGGATGATGCCGACGTTCTCCACGGAGGAATACGCGAGCAGGCGCTTCAGATCGTGCTGCATCAGGGCGAAGAGGATGCCGAAGAGCGCGGTCGCCGCGCCGAAGAGGAGCACCGTGAGGCCCCACTCCCAACGGATGCCGCCGATCAGGTCGTAGATGAGGCGCACCATGCCGTAGATCGCCGTCTTCAGCATAACGCCCGACATGAGCGCGGACACGGGCGACGGCGCTGCCGGATGGGCTTCCGGCAGCCAGGCGTGGAGCGGCAGCATCCCCGCTTTGGCCCCGAAGCCGAAGAAGGCGAGCCCGAACGCGACGCTCGCCCAGAAAGGCGTAAGCTCCGCGCGGCGCAAGGCGTCGAACGTGTAGTCACCGAGCCCGCCGTGCAGCACGCCGAAGCTCAGCAGTATCCCGATTGCCCCCAGATGCGCGATCAGCAGATAGAGGAATCCGGCACGACGATTCTGCTCGCTGCGATGCTCGGTCGCCACGAGGAAGTACGACGAAAGCGCCATCGTCTCCCACGCCACCATGAAGAGATACGCGTCGTCGGCGATCAGCACGAGCGCCATGCTGGCGAGGAAGACGTGATACGTGAAGCCCAGCAGTCCGAGCGGCTGCGCACCATCGCTCCCGCGGAAATAACCGACCGAAAAAAGCGAGATGCCGAAGGAGACGCCGCCCAGCAGGAGGAGGAAGAACCCCGAGAGCGGATCGGCGCGCACGTGGAACGGCAGGTCGGGCAGCCCCGCGGGCAACACGAGCGCGCTCGGCGGCGCGCCGATCGCCCACAGTCCGGTCAGCGCGAGCGTGAGTGCGACCGCCGCGCCGGCGGGAAACACCCATTCCGTAGCGATGCGCGGATTCCGCGAGCAAGCCAGCGCAACGCCGCCCAGCCCGATCCAGGTGGCCGCCAGAACGACGGCAACCCCGACGGGCTGCAATGATGAAAGATCCATGTAAGTCTTGTTGGCGTTTTCGCTGACTGACCGCAGCGGGAAAAAAAGAACCCGCCGGGAGAAGCGCAGAAGAACGGCGCGTTATTCTAGCGCAAGGCCGAACTTCCGGTTAAGAAAAGAAAATTCAGCCGGCCGGCGCCACTGAAGAGAACGCGGGCGATGAGAATGGGGCTCAAAGTTCGGCTCAGGGCCTCAGGTATGCGTAGCCTTCGCGCTGCTGCAGGCGTGTGATTTCCGCCACGCCCGACGGCACGAACGTTGCTTCGGGAATGAACTGGCTGCGTTTGAGCTTGCGATTGCGCAGCGTGATCTCGCAGACGTCGAACTGCACGCCGCGCTGCTTCAGTTCCTCGACGCGGATATTGTAGGGATTGCCGTTCTTGTCCTTCGCGCCGTCGAAGAGGAAGTCCACGCCGCGCGCATGCGTGACGACGACGATCTTCGCCTTCGGGTTCACTTCGAGGTGGTTGCCGATATTGCGGAGCGCGTTCGCCGCCTGTTCGGCCGTATCGTTGACGTGATAGACGACCTTGTCCTCCGCAACGTTGGACCTGGCCTCCGCGCTACCCGGGTTTGTTGCGCAGCCTGACGCCGTCAGCACAGCAATCAGCAACCCCGATATCCCTGCAAAACGAGCGATACCCTTCATGTTTTCCTCCATACGCTGTTACGATGCGGCGCTTAACACTAGACTCAATTTCGCATTCCGGCAATCGCATATCGACCCACAGGTGGCACCGTGGCCATGACTCGACAGCTCAGGATCAGGGGACGCGTACAGGGCGTGGGGTTTCGCATGTACATGGTGCGAAAGGCGCGCGAACTCGGCCTCTCGGGCTGGGTGAGGAACCGCTCGGACGGCAGCGTCGAGGCGCTGGTGCAAGGCGCACCGGACGCGGTGGAAGCGATGGTCGCCTGGACGCGGCGGGGGCCGCCCAGCGCGGAAGTGAGCGAAGTCAGGGTCGCGGACGGGAGCGGGGAATTCCGCGGTTTCGAGACGCGGCCGACCGAGTAGTGTCTAGCGTGTAATGGCCGCAGCGCGCAGCCGCATTTTTACGGCTTCGTCTTTCCGGTCGAGCGCCTCCAGCACCTCGGCGAGGTTGACGAGCGTATGCGCGACGCTCCCGTTGTAGGGACCCAGCGTGTTCTCCTTCATCGCGAGCGCGCGGCGCAGCACGGCCTCGGCTTCCTTGTAACGGCCTTGCGCGCGCAATACGCCGCCCAGGTTGTTGAGGAGCGTGGCGGTCTTCGGGTCCACGCCGTACGCCTGCTCGAAGATCGGCAGCACCCGCCGCTGCAGCTTCTCCGCCTCGGCGTAGCGCCCCTGCACCTGCACCACTTCGGCGAGATTCGCGAGCAGCAGCCCCGTGGACGGATCGCTCGCCCCGAGCGTCCTCTCCCGGATGGCGAGTGCCGCGCGGTAAGCCTTTTCCGCTTCCCCATGCTTGCCGCGGAAGCGCAGCGCAAGCGCGAGCTTTGCATGGCTCGTGCCGGTGTTGGGGTGCGTCTCGCCGAATGTCATCCGCGCCTCTCCGAGCGCCTGCCGCGCGGTGCGCTCCGCCCTGCTCAACTCGCCGCGCGTGATGAGCGGCACGACTTCGTCGCTGAGCGCCTTCCAGATCGCCTCGCCGGCCTGCGTGCCCGAAGCCATGGCGGCGAACAGCAATGAGGCGAGGAGCGCCTGCGCTCCGCGCCGCGCACCGTCACGCCGCGCGCGAGGCATGGTAAACGATGCTGACGTTCTCGGGCCGCAACCAGTCGCCCAGCGAGCGGATCAGCTCGTCGTCGAGCCGCACGCGCCACGCATCGCCGAGATCGATTTCGCATATTGCACCGTGATTCGAATACACGATCGAGACCGAGCAGTTGCCCTCGCGGTGCGGCGCGAGCAGCTCGCGGAGCCGCGCGCCGGACGACGCGCCGTTGCAGGTGAGCCGGATGGCGCGCGCGAAGCGGTTGCGCGCCCCCGGGAGGTCGTAGAGTTTCTCGGCGGAGATGCGCAGGCTGCCGCTGAAGTCGTCGTGCGCGACCTTGCCTTCGACGATCAGCAGCTGATCCTCTTTGAGCCAGTGGCGGTGCTGCTCGAAAAGCTCGTTGAAGACGGTCATCTCGATCCGCGCATGGCCGTCGTCGAGCAGGATCACCGCCATGCGGCCGCGACGCGTCATCTGCACGCGCAGGCTGTGCATGATGCCGGCGAGCAGCACCGGATGCGGCTGGGGCGCGAGCTCGTCGAGGCGCGTGGGCACGAATTGCCGCAACTCCTGCTCGTAGCTCTCGAACGGATGCCCAGAGAGGTAGAAGCCGAGCGCGAGCTTCTCGTTCTGCAGGCGCTCGCGGTCGGTCCAGCGCGGCACGTCGGCGAGCGCGATGTCCGGCGCGGCGTGCGCGAGCTCGCCGAAGAGGCTCACCTGGTTCGCGCTGCGGCTCGCCTGCTCCGCGGTCTCCATGGCCGCGCCGACTGAAGCGAGGAGCCGCGCGCGGTGGTCGTCGAGCGCATCGAACGCGCCGGCGCGGATCAGCGATTCGACGACGCGCCGGTTCACGATGCGCTTGTCCACGCGGTGGCAGAAGTCGAAGAGATCCTTGAACGGTCCGCCCTGCTTGCGCGCTTCGATGATGTGCTCGATCGCCGCCTCGCCCGTCCCTTTGATGGCACCCAAGCCATAGCGGATCACCCCCCTCCGTTTCGCCTTCTCGGAACGGGGCGACACCCCGGGCTCGCTCGAATCTCCACTTTCCGCTCGGGAGAGGGGCGGGGGTGAGTGCGGCAGAGGCTCGAAGCGGTAACTCGACTCGTTCACGTCGGGCGGCAGCAGCTCGATGCCGTGCGCCCGCGCGTCATCCGAGAAGAGCTGCACCTTGTCGGTATCGGCCATTACCGCGGACATGTTCGCCGCGCCAAAGGCTGCGGGATGATGCGCCTTTAAATAGGCCGTCTGATACGCGACGAGCGCATACGCCGCGGCGTGCGAGCGGTTGAAGCCGTAGCCCGCGAACTTTTCCATCAAGTCGAAGAGCTCGTTCGCTTTCCGCGCATCGACGCCGTTCTGCGCCGCGCCCTTGACGAAGGTTTCGCGATGGCGCGCCATCTCCTCCGGCATTTTCTTGCCCATCGCGCGCCTCAGGAGGTCCGCGCCGCCCAGGCTGTAGGCGCCGATCACCTGGGCGATCTGCATCACCTGCTCCTGGTACACCATGATGCCGTAGGTCGGCTTGAGGATCGGCTCGACGCGCGGATCCGGGTATTCGACCCGCCCGCCGTGCTTGCGGCGGATGAATTCCGGAATGAGCTCCATGGGGCCGGGCCGATAGAGCGCGATCAGCGCGACGATGTCCTCGAAGCGGTCGGGCTTCGCCTGCTTCATGAGCTCGCGCATGCCGCGCGATTCACACTGGAATACGGCGGTCGTATCCGCATTTGCGAATACGGCATAGGTTTGCGGGTCGTCGAGCGGTATCTCGTCGAGCTTCACTTTCCCCTGCGGATCGAGGCGCTCGATGAACCGGAGCGCCCAGTCGAGGATGGTGAGTGTCGTGAGACCGAGGAAGTCGAACTTGACGAGCCCGACCGCTTCGACGTCTTTCATGTCGAATTGCGATACGACGCTCGTCGAGCCCTCCGCCGCATAGAGCGGGCAGAAATCGGTGAGCTTGCCGGGCGCGATGAGCACGCCGCCCGCGTGCATGCCGACGTTGCGCGTGAGCCCCTCGAGCTGCTCGGCGAGCGCGAGGAGCTCGCGCACTTCTTACTCGTTCTTCTCGCGCTCGTTGATCTGCGGCTCGACTTCACGCGCATAGATCACGTTCGGTTCCGGCTCCCCCGTGCGCCGGCGCAGCGTCACGGTCCTTCCTGGCTGGAAGGGGATGAGCTTGGCGATCTGATCACAGAAGTTGTACGGGAGGTCCAAGACCCGCCCGACGTCGCGCACCACGGCTTTGGCGGCCATCGTGCCGAAGGTCACGATCTGCGACACCGAGTCGGCGCCGTACTTGTCGCGCACGTACTCGATGACGCGGTCGCGCCCTTCCTGGCAGAAATCGATGTCGAAGTCCGGCATCGATACCCGCTCGGGATTGAGGAAGCGCTCGAACAGGAGGTCGTAGCGCAAGGGATCGAGATCGGTGATGCCGAGGCAGAACGCGACCAGCGAGCCCGCGCCCGACCCGCGCCCCGGCCCGACCGGCACGCCGTTGCCCTTCGCCCAGTTGATGAAGTCAGCCACGATCAGGAAGTAGCCGGGGAAGCCCATCTGGATGATGGTGGAGAGCTCGAACTCGAGGCGCTCGCGATAACGCGGCATCTGCGCAGCGCGCGCCTGCTCGTCGGGAAAGAGCTGGGCCATGCGCGCTTCCAGCCCGGCAAGCGCGCGGCTCTTCAAGTAATCCTGCAGGCTTTCCTGGTTGGGCGTCGGAAAATTGGGCAGCCGGCTCTTGCCGAGCTGCAAGGTCAGATTGCAGCGGCGCGCGATCTCGATGCTGTTCGCGAGCGCCGCCGGCAGGTCCTTGAAGAGCGCCGCCATCTGCGCCTGCGACTTGAAATACTGCTCGGGCGTGAAGCGCCGCGGCCGGCGCGAATCGGAAAGCGTGTAGCCCTCCGCGATGCACACCCGCGCTTCGTGCGCGCGGAAGTCCTCCTGCCTCACGAACTGCACGGGGTGGGTGGCAACGACCGGCAGGCGCAGCATGTTCGCCAGCTGCACCGCCCGCTGCACGCACGTCTCGACCGGGACGCTCGCAGCGCCCGTGGTTGTCGCACCGGCGCCCGGCCGTTGCAACTCGATGTAGTAGCGCTGCGGAAAAAGCTCGCCCCACTCGTGAGCGAGCCGGCGCGCCTGTTGCTCGTTGCCCACCGCAAGCGCCTGACCGACATCGCCGAGATGCGCGCCGGAGAGCGCGATGAGCCCCTCGGTGCCGATCTCGGCGAACCAGCGCTTGTCGATTTCCGCGCGTCCGCGGTACTGATTGGTGCGATACGCCTGACTGAGAAACTCGCACAAGCGCAGATAACCTGCGCGCGACTGGCACAGGAGGAGCAGCCGGCCGGGCTTGTCGCGATCGCCTTCGTTCGCGATCCAGGCGTCGCACCCGACGATCGGCTTGATGCCCTTCGCGCGCGCTTCCTTGTAGAACTTCACCATGCCGAAGACATTCGCGAGATCGGTCAGCGCGAGCGCGGGCATGCCGTCGGCGGCCGCGGCGGCGACGGCCTCGTCCAGCCGGACGATGCCGTCCGAGATCGAATACTCGCTGTGGAGGCGCAGATGCACGAACGACGGTTGCATGATGCGCTATTCTAAGACGACCCGGCTGAAATTCTTAATGGCATCGCGCACGAAAAAATTATGCGCGGCGATTCCGCCACATAGCGCGGCGAACCGCGTACGCATTGGGCATGAGCGCCCATGTCGGCGGCATGCGTGCCGCATCGAGCGGATGTTTCGCAATGCCGGCGATTGGCGCCGCCGCTTTGCTCGGGAGCTCCGCATCGGGAACGCCTGGCAGGCGCAGCAGCGTCCGGCTTTTTCCGCAACGTGCGCTTCCTGACATAATGTCGCGCTTTGCCACACACGGCGTTCGACATGAAACCGAGCCAATCGCACTTTCACGACGTTCGCGGTTTGCGCTACCACGTGCGCACCTGGGGCGATCCCGATGCGCAGCCGCTCTTCCTGCTGCACGGCTGGATGGACGTCTCCGCTTCCTTTCAGTTTCTCGTGGACGCTCTGCGCGTCGAGCGCTACCTCGTCGCGCCCGACTGGCGCGGTTTCGGATTGACCGAATGGTCGCGCGAGGGCTACTGGTTTCCCGACTACTATGCGGACCTCGACGTGCTGCTCGATTGCTACGCCGGGAGCGCGCCCGCCGATATTGTGGGTCACAGCATGGGCGGCGTCATCGCGTGCACCTACGCCGGCATCCGGCCCGAGCGCGTCGCGAAGGTGGTCTCGCTCGAAGGATTCGGGCTCGCGCGCACCGCACCGGCGCTCGCGCCCGGGCGCTATCGCAAATGGCTGGAAGCGCTGCGCGATCCGCCGGATTTCAAACGCTACCGCAGCTACGCGGAGGTCGCCGCGCGGCTCAAGCGCAACAACCCGCGGCTCAAGGACAACATGGCCGGATTTCTGGCGAGGCACTGGGCGCGCGAGCACGCGCCGGGCGATGTGCGCCTTGCGAGCGACCCGGGGCACAAGATGGTGAACCCCTACCTCTTCCGGCTCGACGAGATCCTCGCCTGCTGGCGCGAAGTCCGGGCGCCGGCGCTGTGGGTGTTCGCGCGGCAGTCCAGAGGCACGGGTTATCTCAAGGACACACCGGAACAACTGGCGGAGCGCAAGGGCGCGTTTCGCAATCTCGAGGAAGCGTGGCTCGAGGATTGCGGGCACATGATGCACCACGACCAGCCCGAGCGGCTCGCGGCGATGATCGAGTCGTTCCTCGCTTCTCAACCCGCACAGTCCGCGCAGCGCGCAGCGCGATGATGGCCGCATCTCACGTCGCGCCGTTGCTCGGGGTCCTCGGCGGCATGGGGCCCCTCGCCACCGTCGATTTCCTGCAGAAGCTGATCGCGGAAACGCCGGCGCAGCGCGACCCCGAGCATGTCCCCGTGATCGTGTACTCGGTGCCGCAGATCCCGGATCGGCCGGCCGCGATACTTTCGGGCGGCGCGACGCCGCTGCCCGCCATGCTGAAGGGGATCAGTGTCCTCAAGGCGGCGGGCGCGACGCAACTCGCCATCCCGTGCAATACCGCGCACTACTGGCATGACGACCTCGCGCGCGGCGGCGGCTTGCCGATCATCCATATCGCCGATGCCGCATGCGACGAACTGAAGGCAGGGAAGAATCCGGTGCACGCAGCGGGCCTCATCGCAACGGAAGGAACGATCGCCGCGGGATTCTTCCAGCAGCGGCTCGCCAAGTACGGTGTGCGATGCCTGCTCAATAGCGGGGAGGCGCAGCAGAATTGGGTGCTGCCTGCGATTGCTGCGGTAAAGCGGGGCGATCTTGCGAGTGCACACGAACTTGCGGTGCGTGCGGTCGAAGAGCTCGTATCCGCGGGCGCCGATGCGGTGATCCTTGCGTGCACCGAAATTCCGCCGGCCCTCGAGCATGGGCCGAGCGCGGCGCGCCCGGCGTGTGTCGATGCCACGCGCGCGCTCGCGCGGGCATGTGTCGCCTGGTGGAAAATTACCTCTACTTCGTCCGGACATAACTCGGCTGCGTAAGTACTTCCGGACGCAGGATTTCATCGAGCTGCTCCTTGCTCAACAGCTTCTTTTCCAGCACGACGTCGTAGACGCTGCGGCCGCTTCTCAGCGCTTCCTGCGCCACCTCGGTTGCATGGGTGTAGCCGATGTAGGGATTGAGCGCGGTGGCCATCCCGATGGAGTGATCCACGAGCGTTCTCAGGTGCTCGCGGTTGGCGGTGATGCCTTTTACGCAGCGCTCGCGCAGCGTCTCGCAGCCGTTGCCGAGGTGCTTGAGGCTTTTGAAGAGGCTGTGCGCGATCACCGGCTCGAAGGCATTGAGCTGCAGCTGGCCGGCTTCGGCCGCGAAGGTGACGGTCACGTCGTTGCCAATCACCTCGAACGCGATCTGGTTCACGACTTCGGGGATGACGGGATTCACCTTGCCCGGCATGATGCTGGAGCCCGCCTGCACCGGGGGCAGGTTGATCTCGTTCAGCCCGGCGCGCGGGCCGGAGGCGAGCAGTCGCAGGTCGTTGCAGGTCTTGGAGAGCTTTACCGCGACGCGCTTCAGCACGCCCGAGAGCTGCACGAACGCGCCCGCGTCCTGCGTCGCTTCGACGAGGTTGCTCGCAGTGACGAGGTCGATGCCCGTGATGTCCGCCAGGCGGCGACAAGCGAGCTCGGCGTACTGTGGATGCGCCGTGATGCCGGTGCCGATGGCCGTCGCGCCGAGATTGATCTCGTGGATCAAGAGCGCCGCTTCCTTGAGCCGCTGCTCGTCCTCCTCGAGCATCACCGCGTACGTCGAAAACTCCTGGCCCAGCGTCATGGGGACGGCGTCCTGGAGCTGGGTGCGGCCGACCTTCAGCACGTCGGCGAACTCGAGAGCTTTCGCGCGGAACGCCGCGCGCAACTCGGCCATCGCCGCGGTGAGGCGCTGGATGCCGAAGTGCAGCGCGACCTTGACCGCGGTGGGATAGACGTCGTTGGTGCTCTGGCTCATGTTGACGTGCTCGACCGGGTGCAGGTAGCGGTATTCGCCTTTCCTGTGTCCCATGATCTCGAGCGCACGGTTTGCGATCACCTCGTTCGCGTTCATGTTGGTGGAGGTGCCCGCCCCACCCTGCATCACATCGACGACGAATTCGTCGAGCAGCGCGCCCGCCCGGATCTCCTCGCAAGCCTGCACGATGGCCCGCGTCCTCTCGTCGTCGAGGAGGCCCAGCTCGTTGTTGGCGAGCGCCGCCGCCTGCTTGACGCAGGCAAGCGCGTTCACAAGATCGGGATAGATCGAGATCGGCGTGCCGGTAATGGAAAAATTCTCCAGCGCGCGCAGGGTGTGGATGCCGTAATAGGCTGCGGCGGGGACACTGCGCTCGCCCAGCAGATCGTGCTCGGTTCGTGTCGTGCGGCGCGACATGGCTTGCTCCGTTCTCGCTTCTGAAGGAACTCGACACTATACCAATCCGCATCCAGACCTTTGATTCGGCACGCGTCTCGCTGCTGGACAAAGCTATGCCGTTCGGCTAGATTGCCCCCACCCTATGAACTACGCGGCTCGCGTTCGAGCGCCGCTTCCAGAGGAGACCTCCATGAATCGCCGTGCAATCGTACTGATGACGCTGCTCGCCTGCAGCATAGCGATGCCCGCCGCCGCTGCCGAACTCACCGGTACGCTCAAGAAGATCAAGGACACGGGTTCGATCACGCTCGGCCATCGCGACGCTTCCGTGCCGTTCTCATACTACGACGACAGGCAGCGCCCGATCGGCTACGCGCTCGAGCTGTGCCACAAGATCGTGGATGCGGTCAAGGCCGAGCTCAAGATGCCCAAGCTCGACGTGAAATATCAGCTCGTCACCTCGGCGAACCGCATCCCGCTCATGGCGAACGGCACCATCGACCTCGAATGCGGCTCGACCACGAACAATCTCGCGCGGCAGAAGGAGGTTGCGTTCACGATCACGCATTTTCTGACCGCGACGCGGCTCGTCTCGAAGAAGGCGTCGAACATCAAGTCCGTGAACGACCTCAAGGGCAAGATCGTCACCTCGACCGCCGGGACGACCAACATCAAGCAGCTCACCGAATTGAACACGTCGAGGAACATGGGCATGAACATCATCGCGGCCAACGGACACCCGGAAGCCTTCCAGATGGTGGAGACGGGGCGTGCCCTCGCTTTCGCCATGGACGACATCCTGCTCTACGGGCTCGTCGCGCAGTCGCGCAACCCCTCCGACCACGTGATCTCGGAATTTGCGCTGTCGCTGCCGGAGCCGTATGGCATCATGCTGCGGAAAGACGACCCCGCCTTCAAGAAGCTCGTCGACGCTGCGTTGACGAAGGTCTACAAGAGCGGGGAGATCAACAAGATCTACGAAAAGTGGTTCCTCAAACCGATCCCGCCGAAGAACATCAACCTGAACGTGCCGATGCCGCCGCCGTTGAAGAACGTGGTCGCGAACCCGACCGATTCGGGCGATCCCAAAGCGTATAAATAAGCGGGGAGGCAGGCGGGGGACTGGGCCATCCTCCGTTTTGTTTGTGGCGCGTTAGGAGCGGGCGGTGAAATACGACTGGCAGTGGAGCATCTACCTGCAGCCGGCCGCGGATGGGAGCGGCCCCTGGCTCGAGTATCTTCTCGTTGGCCTCGTGTGGACGCTCGCCACCGCGCTCGCCGCGTGGGTGATCGCGCTGGGGATCGGCGTCATCGTCGGGACGCTGCGCACCACGCCGATCCGATGGTTCGTGCGCGCGGGCGATGCCTACGTCGAGATCTTCAGGAACATCCCGCTCCTCGTGCAGATGTTCCTCTGGTATTTCGTGCTGCCGGAACTCCTGCCAAAGTCGCTCGGCGACGCGGTGAAGCAGTTGCCCCCACCGTGGGGCTCGTACGTTCCGGCCGTGCTGTGCCTCGGGATTTACACCTCGGTGCGGGTCGCCGAGCAAGTGCGCGCCGGCATCCAGTCGCTGCCGCGCGGCCAGCTCATGGCGGGCACAGCGCTTGGGCTTACGCTGCCGCGGACCTACCGCTACGTGCTGCTGCCGAGCGCGTTCCGGAT
>CAMPGR010000063.1 GCA_946885605.1 uncultured Pseudomonadota bacterium | reverse complement strand
TCGCCCGGAGCGCGCACACGCAATTCCAGATCGGCTTCGCGAAGATGACGATGCGCCTCATGCCGGCCTTCGATGACGTCGCGCTCGAGCCGACGGCCGAGGGCCTGTGCATACTGGGTGCCAACGAGATGGCGCTGACCGCGCCCGCACGCGCCGTACGTAACATCCACGCCGACGAGGTGACGCTGGAAGAACCGCGCGTGCGGCTGCGCTACGAACGCGAACTGCGCGAGCCGGTCATGCGGGTGCAGGTGACGGTCGATCCCAAACACGTAGAAGCCGTGATCCAGGATCTCATCGCGCGCGAAGCGACCATCGACTTCGTGGACTGGCTGCATGCTCCCGCAGTAGTCCGGGGAGAGGCACCGCTGCGCACCCTGCTCGGCTACCCGCGCGTGCTTGAAACGTTGGCGAAGGGCACAGCGGCGCTCGAAATGCGGCTCAGCCGCTACGCACCGCTTCCGCCGGGTCCCGGCCCGAAAGCTGCGTAGGGCTCACGATGCACGAGCCTGTGCATCGGGTCCTGAAAAGAGAACTAAGCCTGAGCCGATTCCTCCGGCACAGGCGTCATTTTCGGTGCCCCGTTGGGCGCGCCCTGTATTGCGGGTTACTATATGCCGCTCGGTTGAGGCGGACCGCTTTGGCAGGAGTCTCTTATGGCGACAGTAAGCGTGATGTGCTCGAATAGCATGCGCGGCGTGATGGACGAGCTCGTGCCGCAGTTCGAAAGTGCAAGCGGACACAAAGTGACGATCGGCTACGATCCCGCAAAGCGCATGTCGAGCCGCATCCGCAGCGGCGAACGGGGCGATCTCGCCATCATGGGCTCGGGCGCAATCGAGGAGCTCGCCGGTGAAGGCATCATCGCACCCGATACGCAAAGTGTGCTCGCGCGCTCTTCCGTCGGCATGGCGGTGCGTGCTGGAGCGGCGAAGCCTGACATCAGCACGGTGGAAGCATTCAAAGCGGCGATACTCAACGCACGGTCGGTGGCTTATACCATCGACGGCGCAAGCGGCATGCATTTTGCGGAACTCATCGAGCGGCTCGGTATTGCGGAGGCTGTAAAGACGAAGGCGAAGCGGCAACCGGGCGGGCTGGTCGGTGAGCTGGTCGCGAACGGCGAAGCAGAAGTGGCGATCCAGCAGATCTCCGAGCTGATGGCAGTTCGCGGCATCGCGCTGGTCGGCCCGCTACCTGAGGCGCTCCAGAAGACGACAATCGTTTCTGCGGGTGTGTTTCGCAGCGCAGCTCAGCCGGAAGCAGCGCGGGCCCTTCTTTCTTTCCTTGGGACCCCGTCGGCAGCCCATGTGCTGCGTGCGAAGGGACTCGAGCCAGCCCGCCATTGACCTTCTTACAATGAGACGGGTACTGTGGACAGCCGTCGTCGTGCTGATCGTTCTCGTGCTCGCAGGCGACAAAGTGCGGAATTACTTCGCGCGTGCGCCGAACGAGATTACCGCCGCAAAGGATGCGGCACGGGACAACACCTCCACGAAGGAGCGCGAGAAACCGCCTGTCGACAAAGCGGATTCGGACAAGCGTTCCGCATCGGGCGCGTATGTACCTTCACCCGCCGATGCGCCCGAGCTCTACGATTCCCCCACGCGCCGATTGGGCTTCTAGTCACCAGGCGCTATTTTCTGTCGCCGCCCTTCTTCGTCGCCGTGCCGAGCAGGTCACGCAGACCGCTCAGCGCAAGGTAGTAGCCGTAAATCCCGAACCCTGTCACGACGCCCCGGCACACGCGAGCAATCTCGGATTCCCGCCCCCGGCGCGCAGGATTCGAGATGTGCAGTTCAATCGTCGGAAAGCGCACCTGCGCAATCGCCGCCGTCAATGCGGGATAACCGGTCGTATATCCGGCGGGATTGATGATCGCCGCATCGACTCCGCGGTCGTGCGCCTGATAGAACTTGTTGATCACTTCCCCTTCGACGTTCGAGTGAAAGAGCTCGACCTCGATCCCGAGCTCGCCCGCATAGCGGCGGATGTGCTCGTCGTACTCCGGCAACGTCATGGGGCCGAAGATGTCGACCTGCGCTTTCCCGCGCATGTTCATTCCTGCGCCGTGCACGACCAGCACTTTCAGCATAGCGTCCCTCTCATTTGGTTGCGCTATGCTAGACTCATTTCCCCCGGTTCGCGAGCCGCGCCATGAACGACCTGAGCAACCCCGCCCGCGTTCAGTACGTGTACGACTTTGCGGCGCTCGATCGCGCGCCGGATGGCCCGACGAGCCTCAAAGTCACGCCAAAGCGGCTGCTGTCCGGGCCGACGCTGCAGACCGGTAAGTCCTCGACCGTGGGCGCAGTGCTCACAGGCGACCGCATCATCTCGACGCTGGGCCGTCAGGCGCAGGGAACCGGCGCGAAAGCGCACACGCATCCGAACGAGCAGTTCAATTACATCCTGGAAGGGACGATGATGGCGGACGTCGAAGGCGATCGCGTCTTCGCTTCCGCGGGCATGATCCTGCACACGCCGGGAATGGCGGTGCACACCGGGCTCGCGTGCCCCGATGAGGATCTCGTGTTTCTTGCAATCAAGGATACGCGGCACGGCATAGTGGGACCGCCGGTGGACGGCAAGTACGACGGGCCGAATTGCTTTCCCGGCTTCGGCAGCCGCGCTCACGAGCCGAAGCAGACGACAGCGCAGGCTATCGCCGAATCTCGGCGCCTGCCGCCCGGACCGGGCAAGCGTTACGTGTACGACATGAGGGAGATCGGGGATTCACCCAGCGGCCTCTCGAACGCAGCCGTCACAGCCGGCGACAAGCTCGTCCTTCCACACGGAATCACGGGAAAACTGCTGAGCGGGGAACTGCTGCATGTCGGCGTATTGCGCTTTGCTCCCCGTGCAACGCTGGAACACCACGTCCACGGGAACGAGCAGTTCACCTTTGTCGCCGAAGGCGTTCTCGAAGCCGACGTCGCCGGTGAACGGCTGCAGGTCAACGAGCGCTGCCTGCTGCATGTGCCGGCCGGTACGCCGCACGTGCTGTACGCCCCGCGCGGTGCGCGCCTCGTGATCGCCCAGGACAAACGCTTCGCATACACCGCCTAGTCTCTAGAGCGCGCTCAACCCTAGCTCGCGCACGAGCTTACCGTAGCGTTCGTATTCGCCACGCACGAACTGAGCGAAGGCCTGCGGCCCTTTATAGGCCGGCTCCGCGCCGCTCTTGATCAGCGGCTCGCGCACGTCCGGTGCGTCGAGCGCCTCCCTGGACACAGCCGCAAGCTTTTCGACGATCACGCGTGGCGCGCGTGCCGGCGCCATCAAGCCGACCCATGCGCTCGCAGAGAAGCCCGGCAAGCCGGACTCCGCTACTGTCGGCACGTCGGGCATGGCGATGGACCGCTTCTCCCCGCTCACCGCGATCGCTTTCAAGCGGCCCGCGCGGATGTGCGAGGCGGTTGCGGGAATCGGCCCGAAATTGGTGTGCGCTTCGCCCGCGAGGAGCGCCGTGATCGCCGGGCCGCCGCCTTTGTAGGGCACGAGCGTAATCTCGATGTTGGCCAGGCGGGCGAACATCCGGCCTGTGAAATCGCTGGTCGATCCGGGCCCCGCGCTGGCGTAGTTGATCGCGCGGGGGTTCGCCTTGGCATAGGCGATGAGTTCGCCCACGGTGCGCGGCGGAAACGCGGGATGCGCCGAGAGCATGCTGTACTGCACCACGAAAAGCGCGATCGGCGCAAAGTCGCGCAGCGGATCGTACGCGATCTTCTTCTGCAGGTGAGGTATCGTCGTGTGCGTTGCGAACGTTGCCGCGATGAGCGTATGGCCGTCCGGTGCTGCGCGTGCAACGATTTCCGCGCCTATCGCTCCGCCGGCACCGCCGCGGTTGTCCACGACGAGCTGCTGACCGAGCAGTGTGCCGAGTTTCTGCGCCACGATGCGCGCAACGATGTCGTTCGCGCCGCCCGCAGGGTTGGGAACGACCATCCGTATCGGGCGGCCAGGATACGGTTGCGCCGCTGCGATCGAGGCGAGCGCAGCAAGCATCACGGCAACAGCGATCGACGTCTTCATGGGTCAACCCTCGCCGGGCCGCCGGAGCAGCCCGAGTTGCAGCAGCATGCTCAAGTCGTCGCGCACCGCCTCATGGGCTGCGATCTCGCCGTCTCGCAGCCGGAAGAGGTGGAACTGCTGCACGCGCACTTTCCTGCCCGTCGGCGCGACCCCGGTCAGCATGCCGGTGAACGCGTGCGGCAGCGTCGGCTGGCCGAAGTGCGTGCCCGTCATCGTCACCTTGCATACCACGCGATCCTCCTCCGCGGTGCTCTCGTCGATCTCGTAACTGAAGTCGGGGAACGTGCTGAAGAGCGCCTCGAACACCGCCTGCATGCCGGCGCGTCCGACCCGGCGGCCGTGATTGAGAGCGTCCTGCGTGTAAAAGGCTGCCGCCACGGCGGCGTCGTGACGATTGATGCCTTCGGCGTAAAGACGATGGATAAGTTTCTTGTTCGTGTCGAGTGACATGGGGTCCTTAAAGCCGCTGCACGTCGAGCTCCGGGTAATGGCGGAATATGCCCTGCGTATTGAATGGCACGCGGCGCTCGGACGCAAGGTACGCGGCGATGCGCGGCCGCGCGGCGATCTGATCGTGCAGGCCGATCAGGCGGGGCCAGCGCGACCGGGAGCGCGCCATGGCGCGCGGAAACGCGTACTGCAGGCCGGCCATGACCTGGAACATCGAAAGGTCCACGTACGAAAGGCGCCTCCCGATCATGAAGGATCCGCCGTTGCGCGCGATCACGTGTTGAAAGTAATCGAGGAACTTCGGCAGGCGTTCTAAGTGAAAGTGGTGTGCGCGGCGCTTTGCTTCCTTCTTCTGATCCTCATAGTACAGCGCGCCCGATACCGGGTGGTGGCAATCGTGCACTTCGCTCACGAAGTCGGCGAGCGTGAGCTGCAGCTGGTGCGCCCATAGCCGCCCGCTGTGCGTAGCCGGCGCGAGACCGAGCCGAGGCCCGAGAAAGCCGAGGATGTTGGCGGTCTGCGCGATGATTTCCCTGCCGGCCTTCAACGCAGGCAGTGCGAAGGGCGGGCGCGCTGCCCGCCCGTCCTCGAGCACGCGCATCAACGCCTGCATCCCGGAGCGCGGCATACGCCCGACGTCGACGTAGTCGGCCGCGGCTTCCTCGAGCGCAAGGCGCACGAATTCACCGCGGCCCTGGATGCCGGGCCAGTAGTACAACTCGAAGCGCATGAACGCCTTCCTTCGCCGCGGCTGATCGGGCCGCGGCCGGCGCTCAAGGCGCGGGGTGAGCCTGGCGGCGCCTTCAGTAGCGGCCGCCGCCTCCGCGTCCCAGACCGCCTGCGCGGCCGCCGCCGCCACGGTGCCCGGTGGCACCGCGCATGCCGCCCAGGCCGAATGCGCCACGGCGCACGCCGCCGAAGGCGCCGTTACGGCCTTCCTGCGGCCTCGCCTCGTTTACCGTGATGTTGCGTCCCTCGAAATTCCTGCCGTTGAGCGCGGCGATCGCTGCCTGTGCTTCCTGCTCGCTGCCCATTTCGACGAAACCGAAACCCTTGGAGCGCCCTGTGTCGCGGTCGGTGATGACTTGCGCCGACACCACTGTGCCGTGCGCGCCGAACACCTGCTGCAGTTCCTGCTTACCGACGCTGTAGTTCAAGTTGCCCACATAGATTCTTCTGCCCACGTAATACTCTCCGAAAAAAAAGGGCTCCCCATGATCGTCACGATATCAGACGCGAACGTCCCGGTCGAATTGGGTAAAAGCCGGGTAAGTCGCGCACGATACAGCCGTTGGATTCGTCGTTTGACACTCAGTTCAGCAGATTGTCCGCACCTCATCGCGATCGCTTGTCGCCGGACAACGACATCCAGCAGGCGAGGGGCCGGAAATAATGCCTGGCCCTTGGCATGGGCGCATATTAGTATGTCATACGTCATGCTCGCGCGCGTCAACGAGCCGGTGCGCCGGGCGTTATGGCAGTGGCACAGCGGAAGAAAGGAGGCAAGAGATGGCGGAAACCACGAGTCGGATGAATCCCTTGATTGCCGCAGCGGCTGTCGCGTTGATCATCTTCAGCGCGGTCGGTGTGGGGGTGATGACCGGACTCATTCCGAGCTCGATGTCCAGGAGCGCGGACGTGCAGCCGCCAGCCGAGGCGGAAAGCGCAAAGACCGACACCGCACCCGCACAGAAGCAGCAGGCGGCAGCACCCGCTCCGAAGAAGAGCGTTGCCAGCGAGGCACCGAAACGCACGGCGGCGAACGAGCCGACGCGCGTCGCCTCCGCGCCGCCGGCACGGCCCGCACCGCGCATCTGCGCGAACTGCGGCAGCGTTGAAGCGGTGAACGTGATCGAGCAGCAGGGCGAAGGGTCCGGCCTGGGAGCGGTCGCCGGTGGTGTGGCGGGCGCGCTGCTCGGCAATCAGATCGGCGGCGGCAGCGGTCGCAAAATCGCGACTGTGGCGGGCGCCGCGGGCGGTGCCTACGCCGGGCACCAGATCGAGAAGCACGTAAAAAGCACCAAGCGTCACGAAGTCGTGGTGCGCATGGAGGATGGCAGCGTGCGCACGTTCCCGTACGAAACTGAACCGGCGTTTCGTCCGGGCGCGAAAGTCAAGGTCGTGGAAGGCGCGATCGTCGCGAACTGATCGTTGCTGGAATCCACAAAAGGCCGCGCCAGGGCGCGGCCTTTTTCTTTTTTAACGCTATAGCGGCGTGGTTCAGCGACCGGCCCCGGGCGCGGAAGACTGGACATCCTTCATGTGTTTCATCACGCGTTCCGCAATTTCGGGGTTCGCTTCGGCCTGGCTCATGATTTCCTTGTACTTGTCCACCGTGAGGCCTTCCTTCTCGACCGCCTTCACCATCTCGTCGGTGGCGGTCTTCTCGACCTGGCGCTGCTCCTCGGGCGTCGCCGCCATCTTGAGCTTGGGCAGATACATATCGTTGATGCGCAGGACTTCGAGCGCGGCAACGGCAAAGGTCTTCAATTCGTCATCGCTATACGAACGCGACGGCGCGGCCTGCGGGGTGTCGGGGCTAGTCGTCTGTGCCGTGGTCGTGGGCGCCCAGGTGCCCACGACCGCCGTACAGAACGTCATGACGAGAAAACGGGATCGGATGTTCATGATCTCTCCTGGGAATTGGTTGGCGGGAGGGTCGTAAGCCGGCCTGCGTGGTGCAGCCGCTTTTCCCAGTGACTCCGCCGTGCGTGTTTAGTTCAGGTGAATTTGCAGCCCGGCGAGATCCCACCGCTCGAAAAATTCCGCCTTACGCGAGTCTTACTTGTGCCGGCCGGCGCGCCAACCATGACGCTTCAAATGCATCTCGGCGAATTCGGTGGGCTCCGGCTCCAAAGGCACCGCAAGCGAGTCGCTCCAGCGATTGAGAAAGCCGTTGAGCGCAACGGCGGCCGTGATCTCGACGATCTGCGCATCGGTCCAGTGCTGCTTCATGCGCGCGAACAGCTCTTCCGTCACCGCGTTGGGTTGTGAAGCGGCCGCGATCGCATAGTCGAGCGCGATGCGCTCCGCTTCGGTGAAGAGCGGGCTCGTGTGGTAGTCGACGACCGCTTCCAGTTTTGCGTCGTCCATCCCGACGCGATGCGCGGCTTCCGCGGCATGCGCCATGCTGTAGCTGCAGCCATGCGTGCGGCTCGCCATGTAGGCCACGAGCCGCTTGAAGCCCAAATCGACTTCGCTCTGCTTGTCCCACACCGCGGATGCCATCTGGGCAAGCGCCTTCACGAGTTTCGGGCGGTGTTGCATGATGAGCACGCTGTTCGGCGGATAGCCGAGATAGTTCTTATAGGTCTCGAAGGTGCTTGCGAGATCCTGATGCGTGTCCTGCGGCAGCGGCTTGATGCGTGGCATCTGTTTTCCTTCAGGGAACTTCGAGGTCCACCAGCGGGCCGTGCTGCTGGCCGCCGAAAACGTCCGTATCGTCGATGTCGCCCGAGATGACGGGACGCGGGATGGTGATCTTGATCGCGCTCGCTGCATCGTAGTCGATGATCGAGACCACCTCGGGTGTAAGGCGGTACGTCCTGGCGAACCACCCGGCGTTGATGAGCTTCGCGTCGCGCACCCGCTCGTAGCTTTCGCGGTCCTTGAAGATGACATCGAACGTGAGCTCGAACGGGCCCGCGTTCTTGCTGCGAATCAGCTTGGTCAGCTGCCAGAGCTTGGCCATCGTTCACACCTGCTCGTATTCGATGCGGAACATTTCGAGCGGAGAATCCGGCTCGACGACGTGGTTCATGTTGAAGCGGTAACTCGGTCCGCGCGGGATTTCGGACGGCGAGTACGGGTAGGCGATGGAAGTAATGAGACCCGTCCACTCCGGCACCGGGTAATGCACCGCGATGTGGCTCACCGACTTCATGAGCGCCGTCGCCCGTTCCTGCGTATCGGCGGTGACCTGGAACAGCAAGCCGACCTCGTGGCCGATCGCCGTCTCGCTTTCGAGCGGGCCCATGGTGGCGTTGCGCCCGAACACGCGTATGTCGAGCCGGTACTTCTCCTCGATGCCCGGGCCGAACACCGCTGCGATGCGATCCTTTGCCGCACGTAGGAGTCCTTCGACCCACGAATCGAACTGGCGCAGGATGATGGGATCGCGCACGCCGCCGATCAGTATCGTCTGGTAGCCCGCAAGCTCCGCGCCTTCGAGCTTGATCGTATAGCGCGATGCCGGTGTAAACGTGCTGCCCGACACTTTCACTGCGCGGTCCGACAGCGCTTCGTATTTTGCGCAGTACGTGTTGAGCACGCCGGACGGCTCCCGAAGCTCGTAAGGCGTCGAATTCTCGTAGAGGTTGTGCGAGGCAATGCTCGCCGGATCGCAGCGGTAGTCGGGATTCGGCGGCTCGACGATGAAGTGGTCGTCGCGCACGGTGGCGAACATGCAGTCCGGGTATTTGCGCATCACCACGCACGCCGCCCCACACTCGAGGATCTTCGCGGCGTGCCATACGGTCGCGGGATTGAGGCCGTGCATCACCGGCATCGCGGAGAAAATCGAGGTGTCGCTCGAGCGCCCTGCGATTACGACTTCCGCCCCGTTATCCAGCGCTTCGACGAACGGCTCGATGCCCGCCATGCCCACGATATGCGCGCTGCGGTCGATCACCGCTTCGGTGAGCTCGGGCGCGTTGGCAAGCGGGGTCACCTTGCCTTCGCGGAACTTGCGCTTGAGATAGCCCTTGTCCTGCTCGCTGTGGATGACGCCGAGCTTGAAGGAAAGCCCCTCCTCGCGCGCGATCTCTCGCGCGATGCCGGCGAGCCGCGCGAGCTGCGGGTCGCTTCCCGAGGTGCACGCCGAGCCGATGATGGCCGGCACTTTCGCCGCCCGCGCGGCAAGGAGAATGAGGCTCAAATCGCGCTTGTACGCCGAATCGGAGAAAAGCGTCTCGCCCGAGCCGAGATAATGCGGCCCGGGATCCGTCGAGCCGGAATCGGCGCCGATGAAATGCGGCTCGCGGCGCATCGCGCGCTTGAGCGTCTCCTCGCGAAAGCCCGACCCCAGGATGCCGGTTGCAGAGACAATGCGCATTTCCTTCACGGGCAAGCTCCGTATCGTTACTGCGCGTTATCGGCCCGCACGCTGCCCCGCGACCACACGGACTCGATCTGCGGCAGCGCCTCCTCGATGCGCCGCGCGATCTCCGCAGCGGTCAGCGAGCTTAGCGGGTGCGTGATCACGACCGGCTCGAAGCCCGTCATGCCGAGCGCATCACGCTGGGTTTGCGCCTCGAGCACGAATTCGGAGGTCGCGATCATCGCCGTCGGACGCCCTTTTGCCTCGAGCATCACCGAGTCGTGCATACAGCACGACGTGCAGGAGCCTCAATCCGCGATGGCGGTGAGGACGAGATCGTTGTTCGCGGCGATCTCGTCGATCAGCTCGGGCCTGGCGTTCAGCGAAAAGCTTTCCTTTCGGTAATAATTGACCGCGGCAAAGCGGTGCTTCTCCGCGAGCCTGTCCCGCACCCCGCGCAGAAGCTTGTTCGCGTTCCACTTGGTGTTGTCGAGGAGCGCGAGGCGCAAGCCTTCGAGGCTCTTCGCCCGTGGCGCGAGCGCAAGCGGTGTCGCCTCGACCACGCCGCGCGGATCGTATACCGGTATCGTCTTCATCATCGCCTCCGCATTCGTCACAGATAACAGGTTCCATCCACGCACTGCGGGCCGCCGGCCGCGGGCGCCCCGCCGCCGATCGCGCGCAGCACGGGCGAGGACATGTGGCCCCAGCCCGGAATGAACGCCGAGAAACGCCCCGCCTCGCCGCCCGCCACGAAGAGATGGATGTGCTCGGGACTCGGCACGATCGGCGTGCGCGCATCCGGCTCGCGCTTGTACCACACCGGAAGGTTGCGGTTGTACACCTTGCCGTAGCGGCCGTTGCCGTAGAGGTCGCCCCAGCGGTTGCCCGAGTGCGCCCACAGATAATTGCGAATGTCGTGGCGCTTCCAGCCGCAATTTGCAATGGTCGCTGCATGCTCCGGACCGAGCACCACCGCGCAATGGCCCGCCGAGACCGCGTTGTTGTTGCAGATCGTGCTCATCGCCGAGCACACGCTGTCGAGGATGCCCTCGGCGTCGTTGGCGAAGTGGTTCGTAATGCTGTGCGGGGGCTCGGCGGCAAGCACGAACAGCGTCGAGTCTTCCGCACGGTAGCCTTTCTCCACGTGATACGGCGCGAAGGGACTTGCCTCCTCGTTCTCGGCGATGCAATAGGCGTACTTGCCGGGATGGCCGAGCGTGCTCTTGTCGAGGAGCCCCGGCCAGCCGCCGCCGACATTGAGCAACATGAGACGAAGCCCGCGGCCGATGGTCGCGTTCGCCCGGTTTCCCGAGCCGAACACGTTGCAGCCTGCGTTCATGCCGATCGATTTACGCACCGGCCCGTTCACCACCAGCAGCGGGCTCGCCATGTGGGTCGTTGTCTGCACGCCGTTCAGGTTGAAGGGCGGCGCGCAAAGCGCGAGGATTGCCGCTTCGACCACCGGCGCATACTCGGGACGGCACCCCGCCATCACCATGTTGATCGCAAGCACTTCGCGCGTGAGGCTGCCCCAGCGCGGCGGCACGCGGCACAGCGTCTCGCTGGCCTCGCCGCCCAGCGCTTCGAGCACCGCCGCGATCTTGTCGGGCGTCGGCGGCACGAGCGGAAGCCCGTCGGAGTATCCATGCTCGTAATACCATTCGATGAGGTCTGTGCCTTCGGGCACGTGCGTGGTGCCGGCGGGCGCGGGCGGCTGAACCAGGGCGGCTTCTGTCATAGGAATGCGGGAATATTGCACGGTAAATGCGTGCTGGGGATTTTACTTCGTTTCGCGAAGCGCTACGTTTTTCCGGCGTGAGCAAGCATAATGCGCACTGCGCGGCGGCGCGACGCTCGCTTCGCGCAGGATATCAATGGAGAGCGACGCTTGGACACCATCGACCGCCCCGCGGGATTTTCGGATGTAACGTATGAGGAAGCGCTGCGGCGTGCGCGCGAACTGATTCCGTTCCTGCGCGAACAGGCGCCAAAGTGCGAGCAGGCGCGCAGCCTCACTCCGGCGGTCCTCAACGCGTTGCACAGCACCGGGCTCCTGCGCTATCTCCAGCCCAGGGTGTGGGGCGGAATGGAGCTGCCGTTCGTGGCCTACTTCGATGTCCCCGAAATGCTCGCGCGCGGCGACATCTCGGCGGGCTGGGTCGTCGCCAACCTCGCCTCGCATCACCGTAACCTCGCGTGGTGGGACCCAAAAGCGCAGCAGGAAGTCTGGGGACGCAATCCGGACGCGGGGATTGCCTCCGGCATCGCGTATCACCAGGGCCGCGGGCGCCCTGCCGACGGCGGGATCGTGCTGTCCGGCGAGTGGAACTTTTCCTCGGGCACGGACCACTCGGACTGGAGCATGCTCGCATGTATTGTCCGCGACGGTGACAAGCCCATCGACTACCTCCTGTGCCTGCTGCACTGGTCTGAATACGAAGTGGTGGACGACTGGCAAACCCTCGGCATGCGCGCGACGAGCAGCAAGACGGTGCGCTGCAAGGACGTCTTCGTGCCGAGCTACCGCACGGTATCGATGTATCTCGCGCGAGAGGGACATACATGGCCCGGTCTCGCGGTCCATCGCAATCCGCACTACCGGATCCCGACCTCCGCACTCGGCGGCACATGCATCGGCGCCTGCATGGTCGGCAACGCGCGCGCCGCGCTCGATATCGTGATCGATCATGTGAAGTCGCGCAGCACCAACTACACCGGAGCGAAGATGCGCGACTTCCAGACGGTGCAACTGCGCATCGGCGCCGCGGGCGCGCGCATCGATTCCGCCGCTTTGCTCATGCGCAACGACTGCCTCGAAGCGCAGTACATCGTCGAAGCGGGCGGCACGCTCGATATCGAGACGCGTCTGCGCTACCGGCGCAATTGTGCGTTCGCCGTCCGCCAGTGTCTCGAAGCCGTCGATTCGCTGCACGAAATGTTGGGCGGAACCGGCATCTACGACCAGCATCCGCTGCAACGTATCTTCCGTGATGCGCGCGCGGCTGCGGGGCACATCAGCTTCAGCACCGACGCGCAGCTTCCGCCGTGGGGGCTCGTCGCGCTCGGCGGCGAGTACCACAGCCCCACGCTATAGCACGTACACTGACATCCTCTCCATTCCGGAGGATGATCCGGAATTCACCGCTACAGCATGGCCAACTGTTGCGGCAGGGACAGTTCGCACCCGCCCGATCTCACTGCGCCTTTATCCCTGCCGTCTTTACGATGCGTGCGAGTTTCTCCATCTCCCCGCGGACGAATCGGTCGAACTCGGCCGGTGTTGAAGGCTTGGGCACCGATCCTCGCGTTGCGAGACGCTGTTTCACATCAGGGAGCGCGAGCAGGTCCGCGACATCCCTTGAGGACAACCGCTGCACGATGCACTACGCGCTGTCGGACTACGATTTTTCGGTCCGTCGCCGCATGCACCGCACTACGGTTGCCGGCGATATTCCTTACTAGCGTTTATCTCCTCCCCACCAGGAAGTGCTTACCACGTGGGCCTGCGCCACACACTCGCGAGCCAGGGTTGCCTTGCACAAGGCAACCCTGCCGGCCGATAGTAATGCCCGAGTTCGACGAAACCCGCGCCGGTCATATAGCCGCGCCACGCTTCGAGGTCGTGATACACGGCGTACCGGCCTTTGTTCCAGCCCTCCTCGTTGTTGCCGCGCGGGTTTGAGCTGAATAGTACGCCACCGGGCTTGAGCGCGACGTGCAACTCACGCAGCACGCGCGGGAGCGCCTGTTTCGGCACGTGAAAGAGCGCCGCGTTGGCGAAGACGCCGTCGAAATATGCGGCCGGCAGATCGAGCTCGAGAAAATCCTGCTCCCATACTTCGCAGCCGCTGTACGCACGCGCCATCTCGGCGAAACGCGGCGTGCCTTCGAGCCCGATCGCGCTGTGGCCGAGCCGCCTGAACGTTTTCAAGTCGCGCCCGGGCCCGCAGCCAAAGTCGAGCAGCGTGCAAGGCGGATCGCCATCGATGTGCTCCAGAAGCGCGATAACGTTCTGGCTGACATCGTGATCGCGCGTGCCCGCCCAGAACATCTCGGCACTGCGCTCGTAGTTTTCCAGGGTGCGGCGGGAGATTTCCGCGAGATCACGTGAGCTAAGCGGCATGCCGTATTATGGCTTTGGGTGCCCAGGGCAGGAAAGAAGGCGGCTTCCCCTTACCGGGAGCCCGAATCTTCCCTCGCCACCATGCCCGCCGCACGCTGCCTGCCGCGGGTCGGCGTGGTAACCTAACGCTCGGGAACCGAGCGCCCAGGAGTTTGTAGTGAACAAAGCGATATGGTGGGTGATACTCATCGTGGCGGCCGGCGCGATCCTGTCCGTCCTCTACTATAGAAGCCAGCAGACGCCGCTGCGCGTTTCGCCGCCGGTTGCGGAAGCCCCGGCACCGAAGCCCGAGACCGAGCCCGAGCCCGAGATCCGCTACCCGGTCGAGGAGAAACCGCAGGAAAAGCCGCTGCCCCCGCTCGCCAAGAGCGATCCGGCGATGAAGGACACGCTGCGCGACCTGTGGAGCGACAAGGCCGTCGCGCAGCTCTTCAACGTGAACGAATTCGTGCGCCGCGTCGTTGCGACGGTCGACAACCTGCCGCGGCAGAAGATCGCGATGCGTCTCAACCCCGTCAAGCAGGCGCCGGGGCAGTTTCGCGTGAGCGGCCAGGGCGACGAGCTCACCGTGCATCCCGACAACGGCGCGCGCTATGCGACGTACGTCAAGGTGATGGAGGCTATGGACACGACACGGCTCGTGGACGCCTACGTGCGCTACTACCCGCTCTTTCAGAAGGCATACGAGGATCTGGGCTATCCCAAGGGGTATTTCAATGACCGGCTGGTCGAAGTGATCGACCATCTCCTCGCTGCGCCCGAGATGCCGCCGAACGCGCGGCTCGTGCAACCGAAGGTGTTCTACCAGTTCGCGGACCCGGATCTCGAAAAGCGTTCCGCGGGACAGAAGGCCATGATGCGTATCGGGAACGAGAACGCGGCGCGCATGAAAGCGAAGCTGCGCGACATACGCGGCCAGCTCACCCGCCGCGGGCCGAAGCCGAAGAGTTGATCGGGAAGCACCATAACAACAGAGAGAGGAGGTCTCAGCAATGAAACTCGCAAGAGCAATGCCCTTCGTCTGCGCCGCCGCGCTTACGTGCACGGCCGGCACAGCGCTCGCCCAGAGCCACTATCCCACGCGCCCCGTGCGCGTGATCGTCCCCTCGTCGCCCGGCGGCGGCACCGATATCCTCACGCGGCTCGTCGCGCCCGGATTCTCGGAGCGCCTTGGGCAAACCGCAGTCGTCGACAACCGTCCGGGCGCCGGCTCGATCATCGGCAACGACGTCGTGGCGAAAGCGCCGCCCGATGGGTACACGGTGCTGATGGGCATTTCCACGCTCGCGATTCTTCCCGCCATGCACAAGAAGATGCCCTATGAGGCGATGCGCGACCTCGCCACCGTCACGCAGGTCATCTCGGCGCCCAACATCCTGGTGGTGCATCCGTCGATGCCGGTGAAGTCGGTGAAAGAACTCGTGGCATTCGCGAAAAAGCGTCCCGGAGAAATCAATTACGGCTCGGCGGGGCTCGGCACGAACCCGCATCTCTCGATGGAGCTCTTCCTCAGCATGACGGGCACCAAGATGGTCCACGTCGCATACAAGGGGCTCGGGCCGGCGCTCGTCGATCTCATTGCAGGCCAGGTCGTCGTCGCGACTTCGACGATGCTCGCCGGGCTGCCGCACGTGAAAAGCGGGCGCCTGCGCGCGCTCGCGACGACCGGCGCCAGGCGCAGCAGCTCGCTCCCCGACCTTCCCACTGTGGCGGAAGCCGGCGTTCCCGGCTACGAAGCGGTGCAGTGGTACGGGTTGCTCGCGCCCGCGAAGACCCCCAAAGAAATCATCGCGAAACTGCACGAAGCGATGACCGGCGCGCTGCAAAGCGCATCCATCAAGGAAAAGCTCGCGAGCGACGGCGCCGAGCCGGTCGGCAGCACGCCCGAGGAATTCGCGCGTTTCCTCCGCAGCGAAACCGAGAAGTGGGGCAAAGTCGTGGGCTCGGCCGGCATCCAGCCGCGCTAGACGCGGCCGGATTTCTTCCGTCCGCGCTCGAGCGCGGCATAGGACTGCGTGGGGGCGGCCATCAGCCAGCGGAACCCCTTGTCGAGCAGCTCGTCGACATTGCCGCTGTCCACGTGCGGGTGGCCGCACACGACTTTGTGGTCGTTGCAGATCCGGAGGATGTCGTCGATCGCCGCTGCGACTTCCGGGTGATCGTACTGCCGTGGATAGCCCATGTCCTGCGAAAGATCGCCCTCGCCGATCAGTACCACCCCGATGCCCGGCACCTGCTCGAGGATCTTCGGCAGATTCTTGATCGCCCGGACTTCCTCGCACATGATGACGACCAGGATTTCCCCCTGCGGGTTGAGCGGCCACACGTCGGCCCGCGCGTAGTACTCCGGCTGCGTGAGCCCCCAGTAACGCGCGGCATTGCGCGGCCCGTCGCCACGCTGGCCGGCAGGCTCGCAATACTTCGCCTGCGTTGGGCGCGGATAGCGGCACGCGGCAACCGCGTTGCGCGCTTCCTCCACCGTGCTGACGTGCGGCCAGATCACGCCGTACACGCCGATATCGAGCACCTGCTTCGCGGCCCACTGGCTCATCTCGCCGCCGTTGGGCGGAATGCGCACCATCGGCGCCACGGCCGGCGCGAGCGTCCCGGACTTCACGAGCTGACGCCGGTCGAGCATGTAGTGCATGCAATCGCGCAGCGTGCGTATGTCGTAGGGATTGTGCTCCATTTCGAAGACGACGGCGTCGTAGGACGCCGCCGCGATCGCCTGCGCGGCGCCGATCTCCGCCGGGGAAAACGTGACGAATGCGGGCTTGCGTTGTTCGAGGGCGCGGATGACGCCGTTGAGACGCGGGATATCGCTCATGGACATTTCCTTCCGAAGTCGTGGCGGCATTTTACGCCAAGGCGATACAGGGTGATGCGTCGCGCTGTTCCGATATACTCGCGGGCTGTTACAGGAGGGAGTGCAATGCAAATCACGCTGATCGAAAATTTCCGCGCAGTCTTCTACGCGCCCTTCTACGCGTGCGCCGCGGTCGGCGCGTACAAGGCGGAAGGGGTGGATGTCACCATGAGGCTCTCCGAGGCCGCGGAGAAAACGCTCACCGCCGGCGAAGTTTCGTGGGGCGGTCCGCTGCGCGTCATGAAGGCGCTCGACACGAATCCCGAGGGCGGATACGTCGCCTTCTGCGAGGTGGTTGGTCGCGACCCGTTCTTCCTGGTCGGGCGCACGCCGAGCCGGGAGTTTACGGTAAAGGATCTCCCGGGCAAGCGCGTCGCGGTGGTGAGCGAAGTGCCCACACCGTGGATCTGCCTTCAGTACGACCTGCGCCGCGCGGGGATCGATCCGGCAACCCTCACGCTCGCGCCCGCTCGAACGATGGCCGAAAACGCTGCGGCGCTGCGCGCGGGAGAAGTCGACGTCATACAGGTTTTCCAGCCCTTTGCGCGCCAACTGGTGGACTCGGGTGCGGGCCACGTCTGGTACGCGGCGGCGAATCGGGGGCTGACGACTTACACGACGTTCAATACGACGCGCGCCTTCATCGAGAAGAATCCGGATGTCGCGCTCCGCATGACCCGCGCCATGTACCGCACTTTGAAGTGGATCGCGGCGCACGACGGACGCGCGCTCGCGGAAGTGATCTCGGCCTATCTGAAAGACGTGCCGCTGCCGGTGCTCGCGGCCTGCTGCGAGGACTACAAGTCGCTCGGCCTGTGGAACACACGCCCGGTGATGCAGCGCGAGGGGCTGGAGCGCCTGCGGGACTCGATGCTCGCCGCCGGTTACATCAAGACCCGGCTCACGTTCGAGCAGTGCGTCGATATGCGCTTCGCCGAGCAGGTCGTGCGCGAGGACCCGCCGTCGATCTAGGGCGCTGCCGTCGCGTCTCCTCGACCGCCCGTCACCATCTGGCATTGCGTTGCGGGCGGGCAGGAGCGTGGTAGCATCAGCCCAGCACCCGCGCACCCACGAAGAGAGGAGAGACCATGGCCCACGCCGAGCTGAAAACGCTGTTTCACTTTTCGTTTGCCGTGAACGATCTGGACCGCGCGCGCAAGTTCTACGGCGAGATTCTGCAATGCCGGGAAGGCCGCAGGCTTCCCGGCCGGGCGGATTTCAATTTCTTCGGCCATCACCTCGTCGCGCATCTTGCGCCCGACGAAGTCGTCGGCGAAGACGGGAGAAAGGTCGGCGACTCGAAGAAGACGCCGCTCCGCCACTTCGGCGTCGTGATGACGCTCGATGAATTCCGCAGAACCGCCGATCGCCTGGCGCAACATGGCGTGGGGTTTCTGAACGAACCCTCCGTGACGCAGAAAGGCACGATACGCGAGCAGATGCTGATGACCGTCACCGACGGCTGCGGCAACGCGATCGAGTTCAAGGGCCTGCACAACATCACGGACGTGTACGCCGTGGGCGCAAACGAGACGGCGAAGGGGTAAAGGGAGAGCGAGCGAAGTGCCTTACACCATTCTTTATCCCGACAACCGGCCTTCAGACATGGGTATCGAGGCCGAAGTCACCGGATCCGACGTCGTCTTTATCAATCCGTGCAAGACCCGTTTCGAGGACGTCGAGCTGAGCGCGTGGCAGAACTGCGACGCCATCGTCGTGCGCCGCGTGATGATCGATGCGAATGTCATTGGACATTTGAAGCGTGCACGCATCGTCGTGCGCATGGGCGTGGGCTTCGACGTGGTCGATCTCGAAGCCTGCGGCGCGGCCGGCATCGCAGTCTGCAACGTGCCGGACTACGGCACGACGGAGGTCGCCGACACGGCGATCGCCATGATGCTCGCCTTTGCGCGTTCCACCGCGGCCTGCGATGCCGCGTTGCGCGCCGATCTCAAAGGGGCGTGGACGCACCTCAACAACGTTACGTCACGCCGGCTGAGAGGCGCTTGCTTCGGCGTGATCGGTCTCGGCCGTATCGGCACGGCCGCTGCGCTGCGCGCGCAGGCGTTCGGCATGAAAGTCGCGTTCTACGACCCGTACCTGCCGAACGGCGCGGAGCTGCCCTTCGACTACACCCGCACGCGCACGCTGGCGGACCTGCTTGCCATGGCAGACGTCGTTTCGATACACGCCCCGCTCACTGCAGAGACCCGCGCCTTCATCAATGCCGAAGCGGTCCGCGCCATGAAGCCCGGGAGCTACGTCATCAACACGGCGCGCGGGCCGATCTGCGATACTGCTGCGCTGCTGGAAGGTCTGAAGTCCGGCAAGCTTGCCGCGGTAGGTCTCGATGTATTGCCCAAGGAGCCGGCCTCGCTCGACGACGCGCTGGTCGCCGCGTGGCACAAGCACGAGCCCTGGATACGCGGCCGCGTGCTGCTCAACGCGCATACCGGCTTCTACAGCCCGGACGCGCTCGCCGACATGCGGCGGAAGGCGGTCGAGACCGCTTATTACTATCTGCGCGACGGCAAGCTCGAGAACTGCGTCAACGCGCAATATCTGAAACAGCGCCGCGCGTGAGCGGGCGGATCTTCCGGATCAAAATCAAATGGAGCTGGGACTCAGGAACAGAAAAGCGTTCGTCACGGGCGCGAGCCGCGGCATCGGCCGTGCCATCGCAGCGGCCTTCGCCGCTGAAGGCATCCATCTTGCGCTGTTCGGCCGCGATGTAAAGCGCTGCACCGCGGTTGCGGACGAAATCGGCGAACGGCATGCCGGATCGAAGGTGATCGTCACGCGGCTCGACTTCGAGGAGCCGGACACCGTCAAAGCTGCCGTCGAAGCCGCGGTGCGGGAACTGGGCGGCGTCGATATTCTCGTCAACTGCGCGGGCGGCGCCTACCGCGGCCGGCTCGCGGAGATCCCCGACGAGATGTGGGAGCGCTACTTCAAGGTGAAGCCGCTCGGGCTCGTGCGCATGACGCGCGAGACATTGCCCTATCTCAAGCAGTCGGATCAGGGGCGGGTGATCAACATTTCGGGTACGCGCGGGCGCGAGCCCGAAGCCCATTCGATGATGTCCGGCCCGATCAATTTCGGCACTTTGAGCCTCACCAAGGCGATGGCGAACGAATTCGGGCCATTCGGTATCACCGTCAATGCGATTGCCCCTGGCTCCACCGCCACCCGGCGCTGGACCGAGCTCGTCAACATCACGGCACGCGAGCGCGGCACAAGCACCGAAGAAGCGGAGAAGCATCTTCTGCGCGAAGTCCCGCTCGGCAAAGTCATCACGGTGGAAGCGATTGCCGATCTGGCCGTCTTCCTCGCCTCCGCCCGCGCTGGGCTCATCAGCGGCTGCGCCATCAATGTGGATGGCGGCCGCACCCGCAGCATCTAACGAGCGCCGTAGAAATGACTGGCACCGCTCTGCCCTCACTCCCGCCCCTCTCCCGTGTCGCGCGCGAGGGGAGATTTGTGGTGCAGAGGGTTGTCAACCATTTGCACGAGAATCAATA
>CAMPGR010000062.1 GCA_946885605.1 uncultured Pseudomonadota bacterium | reverse complement strand
GCGAGGAAGAGCGCCGGGTCGGCGCCGCGGGGTGCGACGAGCTGGATGCCGAGCGGCAAGCCGTTCGGCCCGGTGCCGCATGGCAGCGTCATGCAGGGAAGCAGCATGAGCGTCCACATGAGCCCGAAGACCGGATCGCCCGTGCGTTCGAGGCCGCGCGGCGCTTCGCCGGGCGCGCTGGGCGCGAGCAGCACGTCGAATTCCCGGAAGATGTCGGCCATGCGGGTGCGGCAACGCGACGTGCGCGCAAGCCCCGCTTCGTATTGGGCCCGCGTCACCTTTCCTCCGGCGACTATGCGCGCGGTGAGGCTTTCAGATATGAGCTCGGGAAAGCGCGTGCGCTCGTGCGTGAGCGCCCGAAAGAACTCGTAGGAGCTCACTTCAATCTGCGTTTGGGCGAGTGCGCCGAACTCGCTGTCCAGTTCGACTTCGCTCACCCGCGCGCCGGCGGCGGCCAGCCTGCGCGCCGCCGCTTCGACCGCTGCCTGCGTGGCGGCATCGGCCTCGTTCCAATAGGGCGTGCGGCAGAGGCCGATGCGCGGCCGCAATGTGGCGACGCCGTCGAACGAGGTCGGCGCCATGCCGGAGAGCTCCTCCGCGATGAGCGCCGCATCGGGAACCGTGCGCACGAGCGCGCCTAGGGTATCCATCGACTCGGAGAGGAACTTGAGGCCCGCGCGGTTGATGAGGTTGAACGTGGGCTTGTAGCCGATGACGCCGCAGAATGCCGCCGGGCGCACGATGGAGGAGGAAGTCTGGGTGCCGAACGCAATCGGCACCATAAAGTCCGCGACGGCCGCCGCGGAACCGCTCGAGGAACCGCCCGGCGTATGCGCGGGATTGCGCGGGTTGCGCGTCTTGTTGGGGTGGCGCGTCGCGAATTCGGTGGACACTGTCTTGCCGAGGATCACGCCGCCGAGTTCGCGCACCTGCGCGACGCACGCGGCATCGCAGGCTGGCCGATGACCGCGATAGATCGGCGAGCCGTATTCGGTCGGCATGTCGCAAGTGTCGATCACGTCCTTCACGCCCACCGGAATGCCGTGCAGGCGGCTCTTTGGCCTCTCGCGGTCGCGGCTCCGCGCCTGCTCGAGCGCGTATTCGGGATCGATATAAGCCCACGCGCGAACCTGCTCCTCGCGTTGCGCGACGCGCTCGAGGCAGGCGGCGACGAGCGCCTCGGACTTGAGTTTCCCGGCGGCGATCGCGGCCGCGGCTTCAGCTGCGGAAAACTTGTTCACTTGGCGAGCCCGATCTCGGTGAGCAGCGCCTTCGACTGCTCGTGGTCCTTCTTGAGATACGCCAGCGTCTCCCGGGAGTCTTTGTAACCCCACTCCCACGCATTCGACTCGAGGTAGCGCTTCCACAGGTCATGCTCGACCGTCTTCCGGAAGACGCCCTCCCAGTACGCGACTTGCGCCGGGGTCATGCCTTTCGGGCCGACGAAGATCGTCCAGCCTTCCATCACGACGTCGTAGCCCTGCTCGCGGAACGTCGGCGCATCGGGGAGGCCGGGCGAGCGCTTCGGCGTGGAGAGCCCGAGGATACGCATCTTCCCCGCCTTGTGATGCGGGATGGCGTTATTGACCGCCTGCACCATCGCGTCGATATGCCCGCCCAGCAGGTTGGTGACCGACTCGGCGCCGCCCCCGAAGACGAGAATCTTGAGCTGCTTGGGGTCGATGACAGCCGCTTTGGCGAGCCGCGCAACGGTGAAGTGATTGATCGCGCCGCGCGTGCTGCCGACCGAGATGGAGAGCGAAGCGGGGTCCTTCCTCAGCTGCTCGACGAACTCCTTGAGCGTCTTGTAGGGGGAATCGGCGCGGACCGCGAGCGCGACCGGTTCGCTTCCTACGAACGAGAGCGGCGTCAAGTCGGAATAGTGCAGGGGGCTCCGGCCGGTGATGTGGTTGGTGACGAGGCCGGCTTGCGCGATCGCGATGTGGTGGGCGTCGCCGGTCTTTTGGCTGACGTAGGTGTAGGCAAGGGATCCCCCGCCGCCGACCTTGTTCGTCACGATCGCGTCAACGAGCCGGGTCTCCTGCCAGATCTTGTGCATCACGCGGGCCGATTTATCGTTCCCGCCGCCGGGCGCGGCAAAGACCACGACCTCCACCGTGCGTTCCGGTTTCCAGGCAGACTGCGCGTGCGCGATCGCCGGCGCGAACAGCGGCAGCGCGTAGAGCAGGGCAACGCAGCGGACGGTCAGGGAATGCACACCGGAAAGGCTCTTCATTTCAGGTTTCCTCGCTTGGGTGTATGACGATGCGGTCAACGGCGCTGCTCGCCATCTTCCGCTATCTTAGCGCGCGTGTCCGCGCCCGAAAAGGAACGCACGTATGCCATGCTAGAATCGACGACTGCAATCACGGCTCCCATGTTCATGTCGAGCGCGAGCGATCTCCATTTCCTGAGCGTCACGCGGCAGGCGGAACTCATCCGCAGCCGCGCCCTCTCACCGGTCGACCTCGTCAGGGCTTATCTCGAGCGCATTGCGTGCTATGACGATGTGTTGCGTGCGTACATCACCGTCTGCGCGGATCAGGCGCTCGCGGCGGCTGCGCAAGCCGAACGCGAAATCGCGTCGGGCGGGTATCGCGGCCCGCTGCACGGCATTCCGTTTGGCGTCAAAGACCAGCTCTGCACGCGCGGCATCCGTACGACCGTCGGTTCGAAAATAATGGCGGATTACGTGCCGGATTTCGACGCAACCGTCATCGCGTGCTTGAAGCACGCCGGCGCTATCCTGATCGGCAAGGAGAACTTGCACGAGTTCGGCAAGGGCGGCACCAACTTCTTTCCTTACGGCCAGCCGCGCAATCCGTGGGATCCGGCGCGCAACCCGGGCAGCTCGTCGAGCGGCTCGGGCATAGCGCCAGCGGCCGGATTTTGCTCGGGATCGCTCGGCGAGGATACCGGGGGGTCGGTGCGCGGGCCCGCCGCCGCGTGCGGCGCAGTGGGGCTGCGGCCGACGTATGGCCGCGTGAGTCGGCACGGCGGCGTGATGTACGGCTGGACCGCAGACACGATCGGGCCGATCACACGCACGGTCGCCGACAATGCGCTCTTCCTGCGCGCCATCGCAGGATTCGACGAAAACGATCCCCTGAGCAGTAACCGCGCGGTTCCCGATTACGAGGCCAATCTCGATGCCGGCGTGCGGGGACTGCGGCTTGCCGTGGTAGAGGAGATGGCTTGGCCGGAAGGCGTGCATCCGGAAGTGCGCGAGGCGTTCGATGCGGCGCTTGCCGTGCTGAAGGATCTCGGCGCGCACGTGAGCGTCGTCTCGCTGCCGTGGGCGAAGCACGCGATTCCGCTCAACATGATGACGTCCGACGCGGATGTCGCCTCGATGTTCCTGCCGCTGTTGCGTTCGAGGTGGAACGATTTCGACGTCGGTACGCGAACCCGCATGACAACAGCCGCACTCGTGCCGGCCGCGATCTACAGCCGTGCGATGCGCGCGCGCGCCGTCGTGCGGGGCCAGATCCTCGATGCGCTGAAGGCGCACGACGCGTTGCTGTGCCCGACGAGCTTGAGGCCGCCGGCGCTCATCGACGACGCGCGCGAAAAAGTGGAATCGAAGGCGGACATTGCCCAGCGGCTCATCCTGCGCCGCATCAGCACGCATCCTTTCGGCACCGCCAACGTGCCGACGCTTGCGTTGCCGATGGGCTTTACGCGCGACGACTTGCCTTTGTCGCTGCAGATTGCGGGACGGCCGTTCGCCGAGGAAACGGTTTATCGCATCGGCCATGCCTACGAGCGGGCAACGCAATGGCATACGCGGCATCCGCAACTCGACCGTATACTGCGCGAGCTCCTGAAGAGCGAAGAAACGGCTGGCACATGACGAGGCCACTCACCGCTCAACAGCTGCGGGAGATGGCCGGGCTGCTCGGACTCAGCATACCGGACTCGGACATCGAAAACGTGCGGCTGCGGCTCTCCACGCTGCTTGCAGCGATGGAGGAAATCGAGCGCGCGCTCGGTGCGGAAATGAATCGGGTCGATCCGGTGCCGCCCGTCTATCCGCGCGAGCCGTTTTGATTCAGGCTCGACGCGAGCACCCATAGAACGCAAAGCCAACCGACAACCAGGAACGCTTTGGATGGCGACGATACGAATATTGAGCGGCGGTGCTGCGCAGGCCGTAGTCGAGAGAATCACGCCGGTTTTCGAGCGCGATACCGGGCATACCGTTACCGCAGAATTCAGCGCGGTCGGCGCGATGGCGGCGAAACTCGTCGCGGGCGAACCGGCTGATATCGTCATCCTCACCGCCGCGCTGATCGACGAGCTCACCGCGAAAGATTGGGTGGTGCCCGGCCCGCGCGGCGACCTGGGACGCGTCGGCACCGGCGTCGCGGTGCGTGCCGGGGCGCCGCTGCCCAATGTCTCCAACATCCCCGCGCTGCGCGGCAACATGCTGGCCGCCACGTGCATCGTATGCCCGGATCCCGCTGTGGCGACAGCCGGAAAAGTCGTGATGGCAGTGCTCGAGAGGCTCGGCATCGCGGACGAGGTGCGGCCGCGCATGCGCTACTTTCCGAACGGCTACGCGGCGATGGGTGCGCTCGCCTCGGGCAGCGGCGCCCTCGAGCTCGGCATCACCCAGATCACGGAGATCCTCGCGAACAAAGGTGTTACACTTGCCGGGCCGTTGCCGCACGAACTGCAGGCGAAGACCGTGTATTCCGCGGGTCTTGCGGTACGGGCGCAGCAGCCCCGCGCGGCGCGGGAATTCCTCGCGCGCCTGACAGCACCTGCCGCCCGGCCCATCTTCGCGGCGGCGGGTTTCGAGGTGGAGCCTTGAAGCGGCTTACCAAGCATTGTTTACCGGCAGAGTCCTGAAATGAACCGCATTGTCCATCTAGCCCTGAAAGTCGAGGATCTCGACAAGACCACCGAGTTCTATCAGAAGGTCTTCGGTTTCCGTGAAGTCGAAACCCGGAAAACGCGTGATCACCTTTCGCGCCACCTCACGGACGGCGCCCTCGATTTCACGCTCATCAAGTATGACGAAGGAACGGAATCGGCGGAGTCCAGGGCTTCCGGCGAGGGTCCGTGCATCCATCATTTTGCGATCGAGGTGGAGAACCTGGAGGAGCGCGCCGCCGAGCTTCTGAAATACGGGTGCGAGATCATCAGCGAGCCGGGCGTCATCCCGGTCAAGTTCCGCGCACCGGGCGGGACGGTGGCCGAACTCGTACCGGTCGGCCGCTACAAGAAACCCGATTCAGCGGGGAATTGAAGCGGCGAAGAGCGCTGATACCACCAAGAGAGGAGGACCGGTGCAGACCGCCGGACAGAAAGAGAATACATGGAGGTCGCTCGACCGGAGTGAGGTCGTGTGCAGCGCCATCCTCATCGCGCTCGGCGTCTTCATCATCCTCGAATCGCGCACGTGGGAGTACATGACGCGGGATGGGCCAGGACCGGGTTTTTTTCCGTACTGGATCGGCGTCGCGATCGTTGCCCTCTCCGGTCTTTATCTTGCATCCCATGCCTACGATATCGTCCGCGGAGAACCGGTGCATCGCACGAACTGGGCCGGCACGCGAGTGGTGCTTGCCGGCTGGGCCACGTTCATGATCGCGGTCGCGCTCATCAAGCCGCTCGGCTTCATCACGGCCCTCGTGGTGTTGATGCTCGTTTTTGTGCGCGTCATCTACCGCCGCTCGTTTGCCGCTGCGCTCGCGGTCGCGTTCGGCTCCGCGCTGAGTTTCTGGGTGCTGTTCGTGAAGCTCCTCAATCTCCGGCTGCCCGCCGGGCCGCTCGGGTTCTAGGAGGCCGCCATGGAAGTGCTTGCCGGCCTCATGCACGGCTTCGCCGTCGCGCTGGAACCGATGAATCTCTTCTGGTGCTTCATCGGAGTTTTCTTCGGGACCGTGGTCGGCATACTGCCCGGGCTGGGACCGTCCGCCACGGTGGCGCTCCTTCTTCCGCTCGCCATGCAGATGAATCCGACCTCGGGCCTCATCATGATGTCGGGCATCTACTACGGCGCGAAGTACGGCGGATCGACGACGGCGATCCTGCTCAATGTGCCGGGCGAGTCGGCGTCGGTCGTCACGTGCCTCGACGGCTTTGAAATGGCGCGCCGCGGGCGCGCGGGTCCCGCCCTCGGCATCGCGGCGATTTCTTCCTTTGTCGCCGGCACGATAGGCGTGCTGCTGCTGATGCTGGTGGCGCCGCCGGTCGCGCAGTTCGCGCTGAGCTTCGGGCCGCCCGAGTACTTCGGGCTCATGGCGATGGGGCTCTCGATGGTGGTGCTCCTCGCCGGCCGGTCGATGATCAAGGCGCTCCTCTCGATGTTCGTCGGCCTGTGGCTCGCCACAATCGGCGTGGATCTTTTCACCGACAACGCACGCTTCACGTTCGATCGCATGGAATTGGTCGATGGCGTGAATTTCGTCGTGGTGGCGATCGGCACGTTTGCCATCGGCGAGGTCCTCGCCAACCTGACGAGCAATGGCGGCGGCCAGCTGTTCGAAGTCCCGAAAGGGCTGCGCAATCTGCTGCCCAACTGGCAGGACTTGAAGCAAAGCCGCTTTGCGTTCCTGAACGGCTCGCTGGTGGGCTTTTTCGTCGGCGTCCTGCCGGGGGCGGGTTCCACGATCGCCTCGTTCGTCTCCTACGGCATCGAGAAAGCTGTTTCGCGCCACCCCGAGAAGTTCGGCAAAGGCGCGGTGGAGGGCGTCGCGGCCCCGGAAGCGGCCAACAATTCGGAGACCGGCGGGGCGCTCGTGCCGCTGCTGACGCTAGGCATACCCGGCTCCGGCACGACGGCGGTCCTGCTGGTCGCGCTCATCATGTGGGGACTGCGGCCCGGACCCATGCTGATCCAGGACCATCCGAGCATTTTCTGGGGCCTCGTGGCGAGCATGTACATCGGGAACGTGATGCTCCTCATCCTCAATCTTCCGCTCGTGCCGCTCTTCGCGCAGGTCCTGCGCCTGCCCGCTTACATCCTGTACCCGGTGATCCTCGGCGTGTCGCTGGTCGGGGTCTACAGCGTGGATGAGCGCCTGTTCGATGCGTGGCTCGTCGGCGGCTTCGGGCTCCTCGGTTATGTTATGCGCAAGCTCGATTACCCTGCGGCGCCACTGATCCTCGGTCTCGTGCTGGGGGATTTCATGGAACGCGCGCTGCGCCAGTCGCTCATGATGTCGGCGGGCGATTTCTCGATCCTCTACACTAGACCAATGACCGTGACGATGTTAATTTTGGCGGCCGCGATATTGATTGCGCCAGTTTTCCGGCGCGCCAACGCCTGGCGGCTGAAAGCGGCCGAGCAGGAAGCCTGATTTACCAATAGAGGAGGAGTGCAATGAAATCCCGATTGTTGCTGCTGGCATCATTGATGGCCGCGGGTGTGCCCGCCGCACAGGCGCAGGGCTTTACGCCGAGCCGGCCGATCGATTTCCTCGTGCATACGGGCCCCGGCGCCGGCTCGGACCTTTTTGCGCGGGGCGTCGCGAGCGTGCTGGAGAAAAACAAGCTCGTTCCGCAACGCATCCAGATCGTCAACCGGCCGGGCGGTGGCGGCCTCGTCGCCATGTCGTACCTCGGTGAGAAGGCGGGCGAGGACCACATGATCGCGTTCTTCACAAGCGTTTGGTACGTGAACCCGATGATCCGGAAGGAAGCGAAAGTGACGATGTCCGAGCTCACTCCGCTCGCTCGGCTGATCCTCGAGCCCTCGGTGCTCACGGTGCGCGCCGACTCGCCGTTCAAGAGCGCAAAGGATTTCGTCGAAGCGGCGAAGAAAGAGCCCGGCAAGTACAAGCAGGGCGGCGGATCGATCAGCGGGCGCGACAACACGACGCGGCTCGTGATACAGAAAGCCACGGGTGCGCAGTGGCAGTTCATCTCGTTCCCGAGCGGCGGCGAGCGCGTCGCGGCGCTGCTCGGCGGGCACACCGACGTTTACATCATGGAGCCCGCGGAAGCGCTCGAGCAGATACGCGCGGGCAAGATTCGGGTGATTGCGACCCTGATGGAAAAACGCCTGCCTGCCTTCCCCGATGTGTCGACCCTGAAAGAGCAAGGCATCGATGTTCCGGAAGTGCCCCAGCCGCGCGGCGTGGTGGGGCCACCGAAGATGCCGGCCAACGTGAAGGCGTTCTGGGAGCAGGTGCTCGGCAAGATGGTGAAGACCTCCGAGTGGCAAGAGTACCTCAAGAAAGACCTCCTCGAGGACGGCTTCCTGATCGGCGCCGATCTGCAGAAGTTCAGCGAGAACTACAAGGTGCAGGTTCGCGAGATCCTCAAGGATGGCGGCGTCAAGCTGGTCAACTGAAGTGACGCTCGCATGAACGTCCCTCAGCCGGCGCTGTCGGCTTCGGAAGTACTCGCGGAAAAAATCCTCGCGCTCCGGCCGGACGATATTCCGGCCGCTGTGCGGGAACGCATCGAGCAGCTCTTCATCGATGTAATGGGGCTTTGCATCGCCGCCCGCAACACCGACTACATGCGCGCCGTGCTGGGCGCGGTTGATGCGGGCGGGCCGTGCACGGCGTTCGGGCACGCGGCGACGTTTCGCCCCGAAACCGCGGCGCTCATCAACGGCACCGCCACGCACGGCGAGGACTTCGACGATACTTTCGAGGGCGGCCCCGTTCACAGCAGCGCCACGGTGATTCCCGGCGTGCTGGCGGCGTGCGAGGCATTCGGGCGCGACGGGCGGGCGGCGCTCGTCGGGATTGCAGCCGGCATCGAGGCGACGTGCCGGCTCTCGATGGTGCGGCCCAAAGCGATCCACAAAGCCGGCTTCCATCCCACGAGCGTTCTCGGCACGATGGGAACGACGCTGGCCGTCGGCGCGACACTGGGCCTCGACCGCAAGCAGATGGTCGATGCGTTCGGCAACGCCGGAAGCTTTGCGAGCGGGATCATCGAGTACCTGGCGGAAGGTGCGTGGACCAAGCGCCTGCACACAGGGTGGGCCGCCCAGGCAGGATTGCAGGCCGCACGCTTTGGCGCGAGCGGCTTTCTAGGGCCGCGCACGGTGCTCGAAGGTACGCACGGGCTCTTTCACGGCTTCGCACGGTCCTCTGAAGGCGACTACGCGGTGCTGGCGGAACGCTTCGGCGAGAGGTGGGTGATGGAAGCGATCACCTTCAAGCCCTATGCCACGGGAACCATGAATCAGCCCTACATCGATTGCGCGCTCAGGCTCGCGCAAAAAGGGATTCGCGCGGAGGACGTGGTGGACGTGCTCTGCGAGACCGCCGAGGGCTATGTGCACCGGCTGTGGGAGCCGCTGTCCTCCAAGCACCGGCCGCCGAACGAGTACGTCGCCAAGTTCAGCGCGCCGTTCAACATCGCCGTTGCGTTCGTGACCGGCGCCGCCGGGCTCTCCGCGTTCACCGGCGAAACGGTGCGCGACGAGCGCATCCTCGCGCTCGCCTCCAGGGTGCGCTATGTCGTGAATCCAAACGACCCGTATCCCAAGGCGTTCACCGGTCACGTGCGCATGACGCTCAAGGACGGAAGCGTCGTGGAGGAACGCCAGCCGCATATCCGCGGGGGCGCACACGAGCCGCTCTCGCGCAAGGATATCGAGAACAAGTTTCTCGGCAACTGCGCGTTCGGCGGGTGGCCGCGGGCGCGCGCGGAAGGTTTTCTCGAAGCGGTGCCGAAGTTCTTCGAGGGCCCCGTCGATCTGACGCCGCTGCGCGGTTAGAGACTACGCGCGCGCCCCAACCGAGCGGCAGGAAGCGCGGCTGACTTCAGCCTGCGCCGCGGTTAATATTGCGCATGCCCTTTGTCCAGCAGCCGCCGCAGCTCGGCAACCAGTACCTCGACGACGGCGCGCTGCGTTCCTACCTCGCACACGCGCTCCCGCCGGAGGTGCTCGCGGATATTGAGCCGGGTCTCATCGAGATGGGCGAGCTGGCAGGCGGCGAGCTCTACCGCATGCAGCTTGCCGATCGCGTACATGAGCCCGTGCTCACGCAGTGGGACGCGTGGGGAAATCGCATCGACCGGATCGAGGTTTCGCCGCTCTGGCAGACGGCCCAGCGCATCGCCGCCGAGCACGGGCTGGTCGCCGTTGCCCACGAAAGGAAGCACGGCACGTACTCGCGGGTGCAGCAGTTCGCGCTCGTCTATCTCTTTGCGCCGTCCACGGACATGTACGCCTGCCCGCTCGCGATGACCGATGGCGCGGCGTGCCTCCTTGCCTCCGCCGGAAACCGTGCCCTCGCCGGTCGCGCGCTCCCGCATCTCCTTTCGCGCGACCCCGGGGAATTCTGGACGAGCGGCCAGTGGATGACCGAGACGGCCGGCGGGTCCGACGTGGGGTTGACCGAAACCATTGCCTGCGAGGAAGAGGGGGAGTGGCGGCTCTATGGCCGCAAGTGGTTCACCTCGGCGATCGGTTCGCAGATGGCCTTGACCCTTGCACGGCCGGAAGGCAACCCGCCCGGCGGCAAAGGGCTGGCGCTTTTCTATGTTGAAACACGGAATGCGCGCGGAGAATCGAACGGCATTACCGTAAACCGCCTCAAGGACAAGCTTGGAACACGCAAGGTCCCGACTGCCGAGCTGACGCTCCAAGGCACGGTGGCGCAGCTCGTATACGGGACGACGGACGGCGTGAGGAACATCACGCCCGTCCTCAACTTGACGCGCATCTGGAACAGCGTCAGCGCGGTCGCGCTCATGCGGCGCGGCATCGCGCTCGCGCGCGATTATGCGCGGAAGCGCTTCGCCTTCGGCGCGCCGCTTGCGGATAAGCCGCTGCACCTCGATACGCTCGCTGCGCTCCAGGCGGAGTTCGCCGGGGCGCTGCATCTCGCCTTCTTCGTCGTGGAACTGCTGGGCCGCGTGGAAGCAGGACGTGCAAGTGCAACGCAGGCCGAGTTGCTGCGTCTGCTCACGCCCACCGGCAAGCTGACGACCGGGAAGCAGGCGGTGGCGGTCCTCTCCGAAGCCGTGGAAGCGTTCGGCGGCGCGGGCTACGTCGAGGATACCGGCATCCCGTTGCTGCTGCGTGATGCGCAGGTGCTGCCCATCTGGGAGGGGACGACGAACGTGCTGTCGCTCGACGTGGTGCGTGTGGCGCAGCAGTCCGGTGCGCTCCAGGCACTGCGGCGCGAGCTCGGTTTTCTGCTGCAGGGCTTGCGCGAACCGGATCTCGTCAGAATGTCGGCGCGGCTGGAGCAGACGGTGGAGCAGGTGCAGGACGTGCTCGAGCGCGGTGGCAAAGAACCGGCACTGCTCGAAGCGGGCGCCCGGCGCGTCGCGCTCACGCTGGGGCGATCGCTCTCGCTGGCGCTGCTCGCACGGCATGCACAGTGGTCCCTGGATCACGAGCAGAGCCGCCATGCGCTCGCCGCCGCAAAACGCTACGCGTTGCACGGCGCGAACATGCTCGCCCGCATCGATCCGGACGAGGCGCGCATGCTCGCGCGCGACGAGCCGCTCTAGACGTTGTGCTATTCATCGGGGACGACCGGGCGGCCGAAGGGAGTCGTCTATTCGCATCGCTCGATCGTCTTGCATTCACTTGCGACCGCGACGGTGGACTACCTGGGTGTCGCACATGCGGATGTGTGTGCCCCGTCGTGCCGATGTTCCATGTCAATGCGTGGGGCATTCCGTACACGGCAGTGATGATGGGCTCGAAACTGGTTCTTCCCGGCCCGCATCTGGACGCGGAGAGCCTGCTCGATCTCTACCAGCCGGAGCAGGTCACCCTCACGGCCGGCGTGCCGACGATATGGATGAATATCCTCCAGTCGCTCGAGGCGGCGCCCGAGCGGTGGCGGCTTGCGCGCGGCATGCGCATGGTTGTGGGCGGCGCGGCGGCGTCGGAAGCAATGATTCGTGGCTACGACCGGCTCGGCCTGCGCGTCGTGCATGGATGGGGCATGACGGAGACCTCGCCTGTCGGCACGGTGAACTGCCTCAAGCGTGAACTGGAGACGCTTGCGCCTGACGAACAGTATGCGATCCGCGCGAAACAGGGGCTTCCGCTGCCATTTTTCGAAGTTCGCGCGATGGGCGCGGCGGGCATCGCGGCGTGGGACGGCATCACGATGAACGCCCGCTCGCGGTGATTGTCACGAAAGCAGGCGTCGCTGCAAACGAGGCGGAGCTACGGGAGCACCTGGCGCCGCGCTTCGCGCGATACTGGCTGCCCGACGGTTTTGTCTTCGTGTCCGAGATGCCGCGGACTTCCACCGGCAAGGTGCTCAAGTCCGTGCTGCGCGAGCGCTACCGGGACTGGCCCACCGGCACGTAGCAGCACGAACTGCGCAATATGAGCGCCCCCCTATTGCTGCTATCATGTAAGTGCCGCACCCGCATGACCTTTTTTCCGGAGTCAAGCGATGAGCCTCAAGATCGATATCGTTTCCGACGTGGTCTGACCCTGGTGCTACATCGGTAAGCGCCGCCTCGCAACCGCACTCGAGCGCTACCGCGAGCGCTTCCCCGATGCCGCCACGCCGGCCGTGCGCTGGCTTCCGTTTCAGCTGAACCCCGGGCTCCCCGAAGAGGGTATTGCGCGCAGTGAGTACTTGCGGCGCAAGTTCGGCAATCCCAACCGGAGTTACGCGAACGTCGCCGCGGCCGGCGCGAGCGTCGGCATTCCGTTCGCGTTCGACCGCATCGCGGTCCAGCCCAACACCGTCAATGCGCATCGGGTCATGCACTATGCCGATCAGCGGGGCCGCCAGGACGAAATGGCCGAAGAGCTATTTCGCGCCTATTTCATCGAGGGCGCGAACCTCGCCGATCCCGCGGTGCTCGCCGATATCGGCGCGCGCGCCGGGTTCGAGCGCGAGGCCCTCGCAGCGTATCTCGCGAGCGATGCCGACCGCGACCTCATCGCGCGCGCCGACATCGAAGCGCGGAACGCCGGCATAGGCGGCGTGCCGTTTTTCATCTTCAATCGAAGAATAGGCGTGTCGGGCGCGCAGGAGCCGGACACGTTGCTCGATGCGATGGTGCAGGCCGAAAAGGATGTTTCCCGTCCCTCGTGAGCGAAATGAAGCTGCGGCGTCGAAGTCGGAGCTGGAAATGGGCGATTGCGGTGGTGGTCCTGGCGCTCGCAGCACTCGCCATGTGGTACGAGCGGGGATCGAGGGAATCGCAGCCGGAGGCCCCGGTCGCGAGCCGTCCCCAGCCGCAGCAGCATGATGATCGCGCGGGCGCCGCATCGCGCGAGCGTCCGTCCCGTGAACGCACTCCGCGGCCGTGATTCTTATGTTGGCATTCTAAACGCCGGTAAGCGCGGCGAAGAGCTTCGGGTCCGCTTCGCCGCGATGCCTGGCGATCACGGGTTGCACGGCTTCGACGAACCGCGCCCGTTCCATCGCGCTCAAATGGACGACTTCGTTCTGCCCCCCTTCGAGCTTTTCCAGCACCCTGAGATCCTCCGCTGCTGCAAGGCGTCTCTGTAACGCAGTTGCCTCCGCCGCTGCTTCTTCGACGACGCTGCGCACCTCTTCCGGCCAGCTCCGAAAGTGCTGCTCGTTGCAGATGAAGAGCGTGCCCCCGAAGAAGTGACTGCTCAGCGTAATGTAGCGGTGATGCTGATGGACACCGAAGTTGTAGATGTTGGTGAGCGGGTTGTCCTGCGCCTCGAATCTTTCCGTCGCAATGCCCTCGACGAATTCCTTGATGTCCGCCGGGACCGGCACGAATCCCAGCGCGCGAAACACTTCGCCGTGCAGCGTGCTCATCTGCGTCCGGATGCGCAACCCCCGGCAGTCCCCGGGATCGCGGATTGGACGCACGCGGTTGGTGAAGTGCCGGTAGCCGTTGTCCCAGAAGCCGAGCACGCGGAAAGGTGAGCGCTCGAGCATGCACTGGCGCAGCATCCGACCTACTTCACCGTCGAGCGCCCGAAAGAGCGCCGCGCGGTCCTTGATGACGAACGGCAACTCGAGGAGCTTCAACTCCGGAACGGCTTCCGTGAAGCGCACGGTGGACATATAGCATGCGGAGAGCTCGCCCCGTTCCACCATCGTCGGCAGATCGCCGGACTTGCGGCCGAGGTCGAGCACGTTGCCGACGAGCTCGAAGGAAACGCGTGGGCCTAACTTGTGTGTCAGTACCTCGCCGAACCGCCGCGCGGCCTGATTGTGTATCGAGGCGGGCTTCTGATAACCGCCGACTTCAATGTGTATGGATTGCATGACGCGCGATTCTACCGGACGCTGCAGGATACGCGGAGAAAATCGAGCCGCACGCGTTCACACCGGCTCGCGCAGAAATTCGCGCACGACCGCGATCTGATCCTCCGCCATCAGCATTGGTGGATGACCGGCGCCGGCAAACTCCACGAGCCGAGGACGCGGGCCACGCGTGGTCATTGCAAGCGCAGTCTCCTCGAGCAGCAGATCGGATTCCGCGCCGCGCAGCAGCAGCGTCGGGCAGCGTATCGCATCCCAGTACTCCCATAGGCTCACGTCGTTCAGCGCGCCCTGCTGAAACGGGATGCCGATCGCGGGGTCGTAGGCTGTCGTCCACGACCCATCGTCGAGCTCACGCGCGGCATGCAGCGTGAGATGCCGCCACTGCTCATCGGTGAGGGCGCCGAACGGCGCCGAGACGTGCCGCACGTGCGCCTCCAGCGCGTCCAGCGTGGGGAAGCGGGGTGTGCTGCCGACATAAGTGCCGATCCTCTCGAGGGCAGCCTTGGGAATGAGCGCGCCCACGTCATTGACGACAAGTTTCGCGAGGGGCGAGCGATCGCGCGAGGCGAGCAGCATGCCGATGATGCCACCCATCGACGTGCCTACCCAGTGGACCGCGTGGTTCGCGCCGCGTGCCGTAACCCGGGCGATGAGCGCCGCCATGTCCGCCATGTACTGGGGATAGCCGTAGTGCTCCCTGGCGGTCAGCCAGTCGCTGCGGCCGCGTCCGACGATATCGGGGCATATCACGCGAAAATCCGCCTGCAGCGCGCGGGCGAGATCATCGAAGTCGCGTCCGGTGCGCGCGAGGCCGTGTGCGCAGATAACGATGCGCGGATTGTCCGCCTCGCCCCACTCGGTATAGTGGATGCGGTGAAAACCGTTCGGGCTGAGTCCCAGGAAAAAATCGGTGCGCATGGCGGGCGATTGTAAAAGCTTTCGCTCGCCGCGTCGTGCACGAGGCGTGGGCGAAGGTGTGTGCCGCTCACAGCATGATGAGCCCGGCGCCTCCCGCACCGAGGAAAATGGAGAGGTGAACCGCGCTCCAGACCGCATAGCGGCGTCCCAGCTTTTCGGGAAGCTCGCACGCGAGCAGAAAAAGGCGCGCATCGCGCGGCTTGCGCAGGAGATGCACGCCTTCCGTGGGCGCGGCGCGCCCTTCAGCGTGGCGCTGCCGCACTTCCTTCTGCGCTTCGAGCCGCGCGTGCTCCCATTCCTGGAGGTCGATCTCGCCGTCGTGGTTGCGGTCGAAGCGCGCGAGCAGCTCCGCCTTGTCCTTCTTCCAGTCGGCAAGAAGGTGGCTCACATCCGCCCGTTCGTCCTGATCGGCCACGGCCCGGCTCGCGGTCGAGAATTCGCCGATCGCATAGAGCTTGTCCTTCGGCACGAGCAGCCATTCGGTGTGGCGGTAGCTCCCCTGCGTCCACGTCTGTTTGTGCACGGTGACGACTTCCGCCCCGTCCGGCGAGATCACGCACTCGCCCGTATCGTCCACGAGCAGGAAATGGTCGTGGCTCTCGCCGCTGTCGACGTATTCCCACTTGTCCTTCGAAGTCCGGCGCTCGATGTAATAGCGGCGCCAGCAGCAGGGCAGACCCGTGAGGCCGCTCACGAGCACGCTCCCGTCCAGGAGCTCGGAGCGGCCGAAGAGCTCGACGTAACCCTGTGCGGCCGATGCGACTTTCGATGTCGGGTTGTCGTGGATCTGCCGGTAGCGGCGATAGGCCGCCGCCCAGGCGAAAAAGCTCACGGTCGCCATCGCCCCGAGCGCCCACGGCCACACTTCGGCACTTTCCGCCTCGATCGCAACGAGCAGAATGAAGAAATGAAAACTGCCGGTAAGCCATTCCGCGCGGTGATGCCTGAAAAGGCCGGCCATCGCGGGGGCGGAATGAAGCGGACGTCAGGCGGCGAAAAGTTTCTTTACGTCCACGTCCGCTTTCTCAGCGGCGTCGAATTCGAGCAACTGCGCCGGCCGGAATCCGAACATGCCGGCGACGAACGTGTCGGGAAACTGCTCGATGCGGACGTTGTTGATGTTGACCGACTCGTTATAGAACTCGCGCCGGTCGGCGATCGCGTTCTCCAGGCTCGAGACCCGCGCCTGCAGCTGCTGGAACGTCTGGTTGGTCTTGAGATCGGGATAGGCTTCTGCGAGCGCGAAGAGGTTCCCGAGTGAGGCGCGCAGCGTCCCTTCCGCCTGTCCGAGCGCGCCGATATTCTGCGCTTCGCGCGCGGCAAAGACCTTCGAGCGCGCTTCCATGACGCGCTCGAGCGTCTCCTGCTCGAATTTCATGTATTGCTTGCAGGTCTCCACGAGCTTCGGCAGCTCGTCGTGGCGCTGCTTGAGGAGGACATCGATATTCGCCCACGCCTTCGATACGTTGTGCTTGATCTGCACGAGGTTGTTGTAAATCATCACGAAGTACACAACCACGACGAGCAGTGCGCCGAGCACGATGATGGTGCCTACCATTTCTATCCTCCCCCGAGGAGACCGAGATCGCCTGCGCGATTGTATACCACTTGCCGCAGGCGGCAGGGCAGAGGGCCCCTGCGCGCCGCGCGCTCGCCTCACGAGGCGGCGTGGCTCACTTCGCTTGCGGCTTCCACTTTTTCGAAGTCGATACGCTCTTGCACCGGCAGGCCCTGCAGGTAGCGGCGCAGGCAGTCGAGCCCCATCTCCACCGCGCCAAGGCGTACCCAGTCGCGGCCGCCGACGATGCGGCTGCGGCGCGTAGCCACGTCGTTTTCGGTCGCGATCGCGAGGCAGACCGTTCCGCCGATGTCGATGCGATCCGGGCCTTCGTCCACGTCGATGAGGACCGCCAGCGCATGCGTGCTGCGCGTCTCGCTCAACAGCGCGCGGGCGACGACCTCCGCGCTTTCCCGGTTTACGGCCCGGGGCGCCGCCGCCCGTTCGATGCCCGCCGCGGCACAGATTTCCGCCAGATCGCGCGCCACGATCCCGCGCCGGAGGATCTTCTCCGCGCCGGACAGGTGTCCGATGCGGGCGGCGATCTGCCCGCTCGTGAACGTTTCCGCGAGCGAAAGCGTCGCCTCGCGGCGGGCGAGCGCTTCGAGCACGACCTGCTCGAGCGTCTGGTCCCCTTCGGCGACGATGAAATTGCCAAGGCGGCGCCGAACTTCGTTCTCCACCGGCTCGAGCTTGCGCCGTATATCGGCCATGTCCTTGCCGCGCACCGTGAGCTTGGTTTCGAGCTGCGGGTAGTGCGCGCGAAAGCCGAGCTTCACGCTGCCGTCGGGAACGAGCGCTTCGACGCCGGAGAGCAGCGTGTCCGCGTGCGATTCGCCTATGCCGTACGAATGGAAGCGCTTCAGGAATATGGCGGTCTGCATCCCGCTTTTGGCGAGGAGGCGCGGGATGATCTGCTCTTCCAGCATGCGCCGCATCTCGCGCGGCACACCGGGCGTGAAGTAGAAGCGCGCGCGTCCGATGCCGAGTGCGAATCCGCATGCGGTGCCGACGGGATTGTCGAGGATTTCCGCACCCGCCGGCAGCATCGCCTGCTTGCGGTTGTTGGGCGGCATCACCCGGCTGCGGCGGCGAAAATATTCTTCCATGCGCGCGAGCCACTCTTCGTTCAGCACGAGCTCCACGCCCGCGGCGCGCGCAGCGACCTCCTGCGAGAGATCGTCCACCGTGGGGCCCAGCCCGCCGTTCACGATGACCGCGTCCGCGCGCTCGCCGGCAAGCCGGAAGGCAAGAAGCAGGCTCTCACGGTCGTCGCCGACCGTCGTCTCCCAGCGCACCGAGAGGCCGAAATCCTCCAGCTTCTGGCTGATGTAGCTGAAATTGGTGTTGATGATCTTGCCCGTGAGCACCTCGTCGCCGGTGCAGATCACTTCGATGCGCAATTCCGTGCCTCCCGTCATGCCAGCGTGCGCCTTATTTGTCCGATCCCGGCGGCTTCGGATCGAGGCCGAGCGGGCGCTTCACGAGCTCCGGCAGCATCGCGCGCTCGAAGAACTGGACACCGACCTGCTCGAGGCGCTTTTCTCCGATCAGCGCCGCCGCTCTGGGGCCCGCTTTCTTCCATGCCTTGTATTCGTCCACATACTCGAGGCCGATCGACTGCGCGAGCAGATGGATGTAGTTGAACGCCCTGGTATTGGCGTGCGCTTCGAGCCCGCAGATCTCGCGATAGCATTGATGGAACGTGGCGACCACCGCGTCGGCACGATGCAGCGCCACTCGGCGCAGCGTCTCGCGATGCATGTCCGCCATGGCCTTCGGCACGGAACTCAGGAGCGCGCACATGTATCCCGGCGCGGCGTAATCGTCTTCCACCACTTCCATGCCGGGGATGAGGCGCAGCAGCTCCGGCACCTTTTCGTTGACCGCGACCTTGTCGTTGAATCCAACGTGCTTGTGCAGGAGCACGCGCATGGGTACCGGATGCTCGAGCAGTGCGGCAAGCTCGGTGCGACGCTCGTAGAGCAGATCCACGAGATAAGTGAGACCGAACTCGGGCGGGTACGACTGTCCCATGAACTCGGTCATGTGCGAATGACAGGACGGGCACCATGCAACGACCTTGTCGCGGCCCATGGCGTTGAACTTGGTCACCGTGCGGCGCGCCATGCCGTCGGCCGCAGTGAGGTTTTCGTCCTTCGACGTGCCGCAGCAGTAATCGGGGCCCCCGGCAGGTCGGGCGTCGATACCGAGTAGCCGCAGAATGTCGAGACAACTGTGAATGATGTCGCCGTGCCGCAGCACGTTGCAGCCATACCAGAACACGATCTGATCGCTCATGCGCGCTCCCGTTCCTACATCCAGTCCTTCATCTCCGCATCGGTCAGCTGCAGCTTCGCGAACGCCCGGATGCGGTCGTAGTAATCCCGGTCGTGCCGCGCCGCTATGCGTTTCTCGCCCCCCAGCCCGCCGGACGCCATCATGCGCGCGATCCGCACCATCATTCTGGGATCCACGTTTTCCGGACACGCAGGCACGCACGAACCGCTGCGCACGCATACCGAGGCCCACGCAACGGCCTGGGGACTCACAGCCTCCTCACGCAGGAGGCTGAGGACGTCGGTTACAACGGTCTCGGCTCGCGCGCCGTTCAACGCGGGGCTGTAGCGCGTCATGGGGCAGGCTTCGAAACACTTGCCACACCGAGTGCAGCTCTCGAGAATGCGTGCGGTTTCCTTGCGGATGAATGCCTTCATCGCGCCGGTGGGCATGGGCTCGCGTTGCATAGGGAATCGGCTCCTGAGTATTGCCATTGTGATACAGGACGAGGCAATCTCCAAGCGGCGGCGTTCCTGTTACGATGCGGTACATCGCGGAAAGCCAGGCAAGCGTGTCGCATGCGCGATGCACTCTTCTCCACAAGGAGTTCTTTTATGAAAGAGCGACGGCGCGCCTCGGAGAAGGCGTATCTCAAAGAATCGTTTCTCTTGAGCGGCAGTGCCCGGCCGCTGCGGATACTGTCGGAATACCTCGAACCGCGAAGCCGGTTCGAGCACTACCGGGTGGAGGATACGATCGTCTTCATGGGCTCGGCGCGGCTGCTTTCCCGTGAGGACGCGGAGGCGGCCGTGCGTGCGGCGGAAGCCGGCGAGGGCGATCTCGAGCGTGCGCGGCTGCTGCTCCGCATGTCGCGCTACTACGAGGCGGCGCGTGAGCTTGCGCACCGCCTCACCCTCTGGTCGAAACAGCTGACCGACGAGGAGCGGCGCTTCGTCGTGTGCACCGGCGGCGGGCCCGGCATCATGGAAGCAGCGAACCGCGGCGCGTCGGAGGCGAAGGGGCTCAATATCGGGCTCACGATCTCGATCCCGGTCGAAGAGTTCGACAACCGCTACGTGACGCGCGAGCTCTCGTTCCACTTCCATTACTTCTTCATGCGCAAGTTCTGGTTCGCCTATCTCGCGAAAGCGCTGCTCGTCTTTCCCGGCGGCTTCGGCACGCTCGACGAACTTTTCGAGATACTGACGCTGCGCCAGACGGGGAAGATGCGCAAGGAGCTCGCCGTCATCCTCTTTGGCGCGGAATACTGGAGCGACGTTATCAATTTCGACGCTCTCGTGCGCTACGGCACGATCAATCGCGAGGACCTCAAGCTTTTCCACCCGACCGACTCGGTGGACGAGGCGTTCGACATCGTGACGCGCCACCTGCGCCAGTATGCGCTGGCGGCGCGCGGTGCGTTCCTGTGAGAAGCGAAAAAAGGGAGAGTGCGATGCGCTACGAGCTCTACTACACGCCGAGCAACCAGGGCCGCGGCGAGTTCGTCCGGCTGCCTCTGGAGG
>CAMPGR010000061.1 GCA_946885605.1 uncultured Pseudomonadota bacterium | reverse complement strand
GCCTGCGATCCCAGTGGAACCTGCGATGCCTGCGCACCTTGCGCTGCCGGGGACTGGAACGTAGCGTTCATGACAGGCTCGTAGATGAACCGCCACTGCGAATAGCGGCGGGCCCGCTCGAAATTTCTGTTCTTTTCGGTGAAGTTTGCGGTTTTGAGCGGGCGCTCGTCGGCCCGGCTGAAGACGCCCATGATGCCACCGCCGGGGGCTACCACTACGCCCCAGTCGGCCTTTCCCGTCATCGGGTCCGCGAAGATTTTGCGCAGGTAGCGCTGCTTGACGATATAACGGTTGTCCTCGAGGAGATCCTGAAGCTTCTCCGGATAGCGTTTCACTGCCCCGGGGGTGCGCTCGTAGTACATCCCGATCGCCTGGCGAAACTGCTCGCCGATGAAAAGCAATTCCTGCTCCTTCTCGCGCTGGCGCGACTGGGACCACACCTCGCTTGCCGCCACAAGGCCGATACCGATCAGTGCGACGGCGATCAGCAACGCGAGGTAAGTGAAACCGCCCTGCGAGGGGCCGCCTCTACCACTGCGCATAAGCCTTGCCATTCAGCCCGTTTCCCTGGGCACCGCTGCGCACGTCGTAGACCGCGCCTTTCTTGGGATCATCCGGAGCGATCACGACCCAGCTCTTGTCGCTGTGGGTGATCGGATCCTCCGGAATGCGGCGCAGATAGCGTTTCTCCACCAGCTCATCGAGTGCGGCCGGGTAGCGGCCCGCGTCGGCGTAATGCTTGTCGAGGGCCTCGCGCATGAGCGTCAGGTTCTCGCGCAGCACCGCTTCCTCGGCCCGCGAGATGCGTCCCATGTAGTGCGGCGCGACGATCGAGATGAGCAGCGCCATGATGGCGAGCACGACCATCAGCTCCACCAGCGTGAAGCCCGTCTTGCGCAAGTGTGCTCGCATCATTACCACTCCTTGTAGGCGATTCCGTTGAGCCCCGCGCCGAGGCTCAACGAGTACACGTCGAAGACGTCCTTTCCGGGGCGCGGATCGTCGTGCGGGCTCTCGTAGCTGCGCAATCCCCACGTTTTCTCCGGCGGCGTGTCCGGATCGCCGTAGAACGGGTCGCGGGGCACGCGACGGAGGAAACGAATGCGCGAGGGCTTCGGGCTGCGAGCGTCCTGCACGCCTTCGACCAGCACCGTGAGATTCGGCGGGTAGCCGGAGGCGTCTGCTGCACGCTTGATCCGGCCCTCGTCCACATGGCGCTTGTAGGCGTCGATCGCGTCGCGGATCTCGCGCAGCGACCGCCGGAGGTCCTGCTCCTTGGTGCGCTGAACCGCGACTTCCGAGAGCGGCAGGGCGACGGAGGCGAGCAGCGCGACGATCGCCACCGTGATCAGCAATTCGATCAGCGTAAAGCCGCCTGCGCTTGCCTTTGCCATTGTGACGCCCGTCCTACTGGATCGCAGTTTGCGGCGCATACGGCAGCGTGAGCGGAGCAGCGCCCACCGCGCCCTCCGTCCCCGAGGGGAACTCCTCGAGCTGGATGCCCGGGCGCCGCAGATTGCGCACGACGCGCGGCGTGATGAGCAGCACGATTTCCGTCTTGGCTGCGGTATCGCTGTTGTTGGTGAAGAGCCGCCCGACCACGGGCAGATCGCCGAGCAGCGGCACCTTGGCGGCATTGCGGCGATCTTCATCGCTGATCAGGCCGGCCAGCACCTGCGTCTCGCCATCTTTGAGCCGCAGCGTCGTCGAGGCGGTGCGCGTGCCCACCTGATAGGTGAGCGTGCCGCTCTTGCTCGTGATCTCGCGCACGATGCTGCTCACTTCCAGCCCCACCTTGATGCCGACCTCGTCCTCCAGGAATACCGTAGGCTCGACCTCCAGCTTGAGGCCGACGTCGAGATAGTTGACCGACTCGGACACGAAGCCGGTGCCGGCGGCCGTGGTCGTGATAACGGGCACCTTGTCGCCGATATGGACCTTTGCCTTGTCCTTGTTCTTCACGCGAATTCGTGGGTTCGCAAGGATATTGTTGCGTCCGGTCTGGTTCTTGAGGTTCACGATGAGAAACGGATCCGTGACGGAGAGCCGCACGAGGCTCGAATTACGGTTCTGCCATTCGGGCAGCGTGAGCTGGCCCGGCACGCCGGCGGCGCCGATCACGCTTGCGCTGATCTGGTCGGGCCAGCGGATGCCGAGTTCCGAAAGCAGCGTCGTTCCGACTTCCAGCACTTCCACCTCCAGCATCACCTCGGGCTCCGCAAGATCCTGGTTGGCCACCAGCCGCTCCGCGACGCGCACCGCTTCCGGCGTGTCGCGGATCACCAGCAGGTTTAGCTTCTCGTCCACGTAGACGTCTCTCGTTTTCACGAGCGCCTTGATCATGTTGGCGGTATGCTTCACGTCCGCGTTGGCAAGATAGAAGCTCTTGACGACGAGCTCCTTGTAGTCGCGCGTCTTCACCGGGGTGTTGGGGTAGATGAGCAGCGTGTTCTCGTTCAACACCTTGCGCTCGAGCTGGTTGGTGACGAGCACGAAGCGAATCACATCCTCGATCGTGGTGTCCTTCACGAACACCGTGGTCCGCACGTCCGGCGGCACGTCGCGGTCGAAGATGAAATTGAGGCCGGTCTGCTTGGAAATGAGCTCGAACACCGAGCGCAGCGGCGCATCGCGGAACTCGAGCATGATCGGCTTGCGCAGCGTTGCGTTCAGCTTCGGCGTGGCGGCGGCGGCCTTCATCGTCTGCTCTTCGATGCGTCGGACGAGCGCCTGCGCGTCGCGGTGATTCGAGTTCTCCGCGAGGATCTCTCGCGCCTTGGCGTGGGCGGCTTCTGCATTGCCCTCCTTGAAGAGCTCCTCGGCTTCCTTCAGCATCGCGCGATGCCGGCGCTCGAACTCGAGCGCCTCGATCCCGGCGGTGGCCCGCGCATTGTTGGGGTCGAGGGCGAGCGCGCGCCGGTACGCCTCTTCGGCGGCGTCGAATGAGCCGGACCCGCGCGCCGTGTCTGCGAGCGTGAGATAGCGCTGAACCGCCAGATCGCGCTGACGATAGTAGTAGGTGCGGTATTCCTGGTTGGTCGGCTCCGCGCGCGAAGCTTCCTCCAGGCGTGCAAGACCCTGCTCGACGTTACCTGATTCGATCAGCATCCGGCCCTCCATGAAGGCGGGATTGGTGGTGGCGCAGCCGGCGACGGCGAGCGCCCCGAGCAGAATCCACGTATGTCGTTTCATCGGGCTTTCCTCATTTCAGCGCCGGGATCGCGAGTTTCTGTCGCGTGCCCAACGGCAGGTAAACAAAAGTCACGGCGGTGCTCGAGATCTTCTCGACCTTGTACTGGCCGTCTATGGTCTTGCCCTTCTCGAGGGTGTAGTGCTCGCCATCGCGCGCAACGAAGATTTCGGTCTTCTCGCCGTCGATATACTGGCCGAGGTAAGTGAAGGGCAGCGGCGGCGCGCTCGGCGCGGGCGGCGCCACGGCAGTGGGGTCCGTGCTCGCTACCTCCGGCGCAGCGGCTGCTGGCGGCGTGCGCGGGGCGAAAAGATCCGCGACCGCGCCGGCGCTTTTGGAGCGACGCAACCGCTCGAGATCGAGGTCCGAAGCCGGTTCGGCAGCAGCGCTGGCGCTGGGCGCAGGCGCGGCGAGTGCCACCACTGCCGGCGGCGGATTCTCCCGGCCCATTACCACCGAGACGAGCAGCATCGGGACCGCGACGGCCACCACCGCGCGGGGTGAAAGGTTGCTTTTCAGAAAGGCAAACATGGCTACGTTCTCAACTCAGGGATTGACAAGGTGCAGCGAGAGCAAGAGCTCCGCTTCCACCTGGGCGTCGCTTGCGCGCTCTCTCTTGAACTTCACCTCGTCCAGTGAGAGCACCGGGATCTCCGACAGCGCATGGTCGAGAAAGGCGCGAATTCGCGTGTAGTGGCCACGGAGCGGCAGGCGGATCTCGTAGCGCTCGATGCGCGTCCCCGTCCTCTGCATGCGATAGTCGGCGGACTGCAACTCCACGCCCGCGGCCTGTCCGGCAGCGTAAAGGCGCTCCAGCCACTCGGCCGCCTGCCGGTCACTCGACAGAAAATGATAGAAGGCGGCCATCTTCGCGGCCGGCGGCGAAGTGCGAATGAGCTTCTCGTCGGTGCTCGCATTCTGGCGCGCGTTCAGGGCGACCTCGTGCTCGAGCCGCACATTGCGCTCTTCGAGCGGCTTGAGCAGGGTGAAGAGAAACAGCAAGCCTCCGGCGATGAGGGCGATCGAGGCGACGCCGACCGCACCGAGCTCGCGGTACACCGGTCTCAATAATCCTGCGGCGGTCATTCGGCATTGCTCCAGTTCGCGGAGATCGAGAACCGCACCGGGCTCCCGGCATCGGCTGGCCCGATTTCGTGCCGGACGAGATGCGGGCGGTCCAGCGCGCCGGTGCGGCCCAGTTCGGAGACGTAATCGAGCGCGGCGCGGAAGTCGGTGGCTTCGCCGGATATGAGAACTGTCCCGGATTTGGCTTCGGGCGCGATCGCGAGGAGCGCGATCTTATCGCTCGTCGTCGATTCCAGGGCGCGGAACAGGCTGTACCACGGCATGGCGAGCCGCTGCACCGTGTCGCGCGCAACGCGGATCTCCTCCGGTGTGGGGGCATGCAGGGCGAGCGCCGCGTTCGCCGACCCGTGCGCATTGCGCTTCAGCTCGGCGAGGCCTGCCTCGTTCTGTGCCATGCGGTTGCGCATGGTGTGATAGCTCACCCCAAGGTCCGTCACAAAGCCGAGCGCGAGGGCGAGGAGGAGCCATCGCAACCACGGCGACGCCGGGCCTGTTTTGAGGAAGTCGAGATCGAGCTTGGACATGCTTGCCTTCACTCCAGGACCATAGCGAGCTCGTGGTCTCCCGCGTCCGCGCCGGCGGGGAAGGTGAGATCGCGAAGCCGGTAGACGCCGTGCATTTCTTCGTCGAAAGGAACATGCGTGCACACCATGACTTCGGTGCACGGCTCCTCGACGCCGACGAGCGCGCTCTCCCGATCAAGGAGGCGGGGCAGCGTCGCGCGCCACGCCTCGTCCTTGTGCCGGCTGCGAAGGGTGCGCCATGCTCCACGCTCGATGAGGGCGAGCGTGAGCCGGCCCGGTTCTTCGATCACCAGCCAGCAGGAACTCTCGCCAATCGCGGGCTGCAGCCGGTTGTAGGCAGCCATGAGGTACGGCTGCACCGAGACGAGAGAGGCGTGCCCTTTGACCCTGTCCTTGAGGGCGTGGAGGAGGTCGGTGTCGATTGCGCTCGCGATGCGCGGTCGCTCCCTGCCGGTATGGGCGACCCGGATCTGCCACTGTTCCGCGGCCGGGCCGTGTACGCTCACGAAGCGATGACGCGCGAGGCCGAGCCACTCGGACTCGCTGCGCAGGGCGGCGTTCCACGGCAGCAGCGCATAGCGGACGAAATGGTTGGAGAGCACGACGGTCACTGCCGGAAGGCTGCGTCCGATGCCGGCGAGCGCCTGGGGAAGCGCGTCTACTGCCGCCTGCCAAGGCGCACTGTCCTCGCTTCCGGGGGCGAACGCGACAACGTCCTTGTAAGCAAGCCGTGAGCGCAGCCCCTTCCGGTAGCCGGCGACGCCGAGCCACTTCGACCCGAGACCGACGCGTACGTGATCGCGCCAGAGGATACCGCGCCGGAGCTTCCGGCGGGATTTGCGCGCTCGGGGTTCTGACGTGGGCAGAAGGAGCGCTTCCGTTGTTTCGGTGTCGGCTGTTTTCGCGTCCAGAGTAGTAGTGTCCAGAGTAGTCATCGCTGCGCCATGCATGGAGTCAAACGAGGCCTCGACGCCGCCGGCCTTCCAAGCTCGCGCGCGCCGGGTGCGCGCTCGTGGCGCGCGCACGCAGGATGGCGAGTCCGAGGCGACCGATGCGCTCGAGTAAGCCATGGGAGGGGGGCGCAGGTCGGCTTGCGCTGCGCCGCGCAAAAGCGGCGAGCGCAGTCGCTGCGCGCAGAGACTGCTTCATTTTGCAACTGCTCCTGATCCGGTAACCGTCAAAGCGCTAAACGGTCTCCTACGCGACGAACGTCACGCGGTTGATTTCTTCCAGAGTCGTTTCTCCCGCCCGCACGAGAGCGAGTGCGGCCTCGCGCAGTGCCACCGTGCCGGTGGCGGCCGCCGCTTCCTTGAGCTTGCGCACCGGCTCGCGGGCCACGATCAATTCGCGCAGGTCGTCGTTCATGACGAGCAGCTCTCCGATCGCCTTGCGGCCGCGGTAGCCGGTGCCGCGGCAGTGCGCACAGCCGCGCCCGCGCATGAAGCGGAAACCCCCGGCGTCCGTCTTCGGGATGTTCGATTCCGCGAGCAGTGCCGCGCCCGGGTGCTCCTCGATCGCGCACTCGCGGCAGATGACGCGCACCAGGCGCTGCGCGAGCACAACGTTCAACGCCGATACGAAGTTGTAGAGATCCGCGCCCATGTGCATGAATCGGCCGAGGACGTCGAAGGCGTTATTTGCGTGCACCGTCGTGTACACGAGGTGCCCCGTCAGCGCCGACTGGACCGCGATCTCCGCGGTATCCGGATCGCGGATTTCGCCCACCATGATGCGATCGGGATCGTGCCTCAGGATCGAGCGCAGCCCGCGCGCGAAAGTGAGGCCTTTCTGCTCGTTCACCGGGATCTGCAGCACGCCGGGAAGCTGATATTCCACGGGGTCCTCGATGGTGATGATCTTGTCGAGGCCCTTGTTGACTTCGGTCATCACGGCGTACAGCGTGGTCGTCTTGCCGCTTCCGGTGGGCCCGGTGACCAGCATCATGCCGTAGGGCTCGGAATACAATCGGCGCAGCCGCTGGATGAACCCGGTGTGGAACCCGAGCTGATCGAGCGTAAGGCCGCGCAGCTGGTCCGAGAGCGACTGCTTGTCCAGTATGCGCAGCACCGCATCTTCGCCGAATACGCTAGGCATGACCGAAACGCGGAAATCGATCTCGCGGCCGTGCCTGCGCGCCTTGAAGCGGCCGTCCTGCGGCACGCGGCGCTCGGCGATGTCGAGCTCGGACATCACCTTGATGCGCGAGACGACCTGCTCGGCCAGCTCGCTGCCCGGAATCGACTGCGCGAGCGTAAGCACGCCGTCGATCCGGTTCTTGATCGTAAGGCCGGACGCCGTGCACTCTAGATGGATGTCGCTTGCGCCTGCTTTCAGCGCGTCGTAGAGCGTCGAATTCACCAGCCGCACGACCGTGCTGTTGGTCTCGCTGATGGTCTCGAAGGAAATGTCCTCCGCATCCTTGCGGGCTGCTCCGCGCTCCCCGATGCCGCTTGCGACGCCGTCGAGCGCCCGAAGCGCGGCCTCCTGCTGCGACAGATACGCCAGAATGTCGAGCCGGTGCGCAGCCCGGTAGCTGAACGGCACGCGGATGCGTTCCTCGATCCAGTCCTGCACGTCGACGTCGTAGGGGTCGCCCAGCACCACCCAGAGCCCGCCATCGGGACCGCGCAGCGCAATGCAGCTGCGACGCGACGCTTCGGCATACGGGATCGCGTCGAAGTCCGGGGAGGCGGCGCGCATATCGTCCAGGGCCACCGCGGGTAGTTGCAGCGTCAGCGCGAGCCGGGACACGAACGCGGTCGGACCGCACGCGAGCCGCTCCTCGAGCAGCTCGATGAACTTGCGCTCGCCGCGTGCGCTTTCGTTACGCGCCCACTGCAGATCGTCGGGCGAAACGCCGACACCGGGATCGATCGGACGGTTCATTGAATGCTCCCTGCGAGTTCGAATATCGGCATGTACATGAGCACGACCACGAGCCCGATCGCCACGCCGAGCACGGCCATCAGCACCGGCTCGAAGGCCCGTGTGAACCAGTCCACGAAGCGCGCGATCTCGTCGTCGTGAAAGCGCGCGATGCGCTCCATCATCTCGCCCATTTCCCCGCCGCGCTCGCCCACTCCCATCATGCGCACCGCGACCGGTGTCGCGAGTCCCGTGGCACTGAAGGCCGCCGACATCGAATGACCCTCGCCGATCAGTATCCTCGCCTGCGCGAGCTGCGCGCGCAGGTGCGCAGCGAGGAGATCGCGCACCATGTCGAGCGCGGAAACGACCGGAATGCCGGCGCGCAGCAGCATGCCCACCGTGCGGTAGAGCCGGGCGAGCTGATAAATCTTCATTCGTTCGCCGATGGCCGGAATCCGCCATAAGCGTTCGTTGACCCAGGCGCGGAAGAGCGGGCGCGAGAGGCCATAAGCGCCGAACACGGCGCTCGCCACGATCACCGCGCCGATCAGCCACCCGTGATCCTGTACCGCGCGCCCCGCGGCGAGCAGTAACTGCGAGAAGAACGGGAGCTCGCCTGAAATGCCCTCGTAGACCCGGGCGAATCGCGGCACGACATAGAACATGAGGAAGCCCAGCACCAGCGTGCCGACGAGGATGAGGATCGCGGGATAGATCGAGGCGCTCACCACCTTCTTGCGCACCCGGTCGATCTCTTCCTGGTAGGCGATGTAACGCGACAGGGCTTCGCGGATGTTCCCGGTTCGCTCGCTGGCCCGCACGGTGGCGACATAGAGCGGGGGGAAATGTTGCGGAAGCCGGCCGACCGCCTGCGAAAACGATTCGCCACGGTAGATCGCGCCCAGTACGCCGGCGAGGACGGACTGCCGCTCGGTGTGGATCTCCTTGTCGCTCAAAGTCTGCAGTGCCTCCACGAGGTTGAGCCCGGCATCGAGCAGCGCCATGAGCTCGATCGAGAAGAGCGTCAATGGAAACGCCGGCTCGCGGCGCAGCGCGGGCAGCGCGATCGCGCGCGAGCGTACCGACAGCACCGTGAGCCCCTGCTTGCGCGCGGTATCGAGCGCAATGGATTGGGTTGCCGCCTGCAGATCCAGCGCAACCACGTTGCGCGCGGAATCGACCCCGATGACCTGGAACCTCATGCGCTAGATTTTCCCGATATCCGCGTCCTCGCCGTTGCCGCCGGGCTTCCCGTCGCGGCCGTACGAGTAAAGGTCGAACTCGTTGTTTTCTCCGGGCACACGGTAAACGTAAGGACGGCCCCACGGATCGCTCGGAGCCGTCTTCTTGAGGTACGGTCCGTTCCAGTTCGGCTCGTTTGCCGGCCGGTTGACGAGCACCGCAAGGCCCTGCTCGGTGGTGGGCAGGTGCCGCGTGTCGAGGCGGTACTGCTCGAGCGCCTTCTCGATCGCGTCGAGCTGGGCCTTGGCGACCTGAATCTCCGATTTTCCGACTTGTGAGAAATAGCGCGGGGCGACATACCCCGCGAGCAATCCGATGATGACGATCACCACGAGCAGTTCGAGCAGCGTGAAGCCCGAGGCCGCGCCCGTACCGCGCTTCAGGCGCATGACGATGCCTTCCTGAGGCGCTTTCTGAGCGTGCGACAGAGTTGGAATGTGCATAGCGTTCTTAACCGGGATGATGAAGGGTCGGGGCGGCGCAGGTCCGGCCGCCATCGAAGCGTGCCGGACCCGGGCGCGCCGTTTTTCTACTGGCCTTCGACGGCTTTGGCCATGCTGTGCAGCCACAGCTCCAGGTTGGTGTAACCGCTCTCGGTCAGCCCATTGGGGCTCGCGGGCAAAGTGAGGGCCCGGTAATTCGTCGCGAGGGAGGGGTAGCCGCCGACCTGGGAGGGAGAGTCGATGTGCCCACCCCTTCTTTCCTTCACCTGGGTGACCACGCGCTTATCCACCGCATCGCGGTCGAGCGGGCGCGCCCCAGCATTGCCCAGCACGTAACTTTCGACGGCGGCATGCGGCATGGCGACCGCTCCCGGCGCCCAGATGGGCGGGCTCGAGGCACTGAGGCTCGAGACGCTGCGCCCATTGGTCTGCACCACCGACCACGGATTGCTCGTCATCAAAGGCCCGGAATTGTCCTTCACGAAGATCTTGAAGTCCGAGGCGGCCGTCGAGCGGATGTTGATGGTGTTGATCGATTTCGTGCCGGGCGCGAGGACGAAGTGGTTGCCCTGGACTGAAGCGCGCATGGGAATGTTGCCGGCGCCCTTGGTACCAAAGTCGATCTGGTCAGTGGGGAAGCCGCGGGTCCGGTAGAGCATGTTGTTGATGATCATCACATCGGTGGAATCGCTGTTGATCATCGGATTGCGCCAGCCATTGAAGGCGTACAGGTTGTTGGCCAGCGTGACGCGGCTCGCCCGATAGCCGATCAGGAAACCAGCCGGGTGTGCGCCTTCCGGATGTATCGAGTTGTTCAGCGCTTCGCTGAAGATCGAATTGCGCACCGTGACGTTGTAGATCTTTCCGCCGCTCGATCCCCAGGCGGAGAACAGCTCGTCGACGCTCCAGCTCGCAGAGACATGGTCGATCACCACGTTATAGGTATCGCCAGTCACCGCCTCGATCTTCATCGCATCGCGATTGCTGGGATCCGGGCCGCTGGACGCATCGCCGGGACGCACCCGCAGGTGCTGCAGCAGCACGTCGTGCGTGACGATCTTGATGCCCGCGCCGCGGAGGAGAACGCCGGGTGAAGGCGCTGTTTGGCCCGCAATCGTGATGTACGGATTCCTGATCGCGAGGTCGCTCGTCAGGTAGATCGTGCCCGACACTTCGAACACGCAAACGCGCGGTCCGCTTGCATCGACACATGCCTTGAGCGAGCCCGATCCGCTCGCATTGAGATTGGTCACCTTGTAGACGGTGCCGCCACGGCCCGCCTTGGTGTTGATGCCGAAACCCGACGCGCCCGGGATTGCAGTCAATCCGCCGGTCGATCCCTGCTCGACGCCCCCCGAGGACCCGTCGCCGGACGACCCGCCCGAGGTCGAGGCCGCAACGCTTGCCGTCCAGGCGGAGTGGTTCGGCACGGCGTCGTAGGCGCTCACCCGGTAGTTGTAGGCCATGCCGGCGGTGAGCCCGGTATGCGAGAACGAATTGGTGGTGGTCGTGGTGAGCGGCTTGTCGTTGAGATAGACGTAGTAGCCCGTTACCCCGACATTGTCGGTGGAGGGATTCCACGAGAGGTTGATCTGGCTCGAAGATGCGGCCGCAGCTTTCAGTCCGCTCGGTACGGACGGTGGGGTGGTGTCATTCGTGGCATCCCCCGTCGACGTCGACGGGGTGGCCGCAACGCTTGCGGTCCAGGCGGAGTGGTTCGGCACGGCATCGTAAGCGCTGACGCGATAGTTGTACGCCGTGCCGGCGGTGAGGCCGGTGTGCGCGAACGAGTTGCTCGTCGTGGTGGCGAGCGGCTTGTCGTTGAGATACACGTAGTAACCGGTTACCGCGACGTTGTCGGTGGAAGCGTTCCACGTGAGGTTGACCTGGCTCGCGGAGGCAGCCGTCGCCCTCAGGCCAGTCGGCACCGAAGGCGGGGTGGCGTCGCTCGCAGTGCCGGCGGCGGCCTTCTGGGTTGTCGCCGCGACACTCGAAGTCCAGGCGGAATGATTGGACGCACCATCGTATGCGCTGACACGATAGCTGTAAGTCGCGCCAGTAGTGAGGCCGGTATGGGCGAACGACGTGCCGGTGGTCGTCGCGAGCGGCTTGTCGTTGAGGTAGACGTAGTAGCCGGTCACGCCGATGTTGTCTTTGGAAGCGTTCCACGAGAGATTGATCTGGCTCGAAGATGCCGCGCCAGCCTGGAGCCCGGTCGGCACCGAGGGCGCAGAGTTATCCCGGGCGGAGCCCGTTGGCGTCGTTGCCGCGACGGTTGCAGTCCAGGCCGAGTCGTTCCCAGCCGCGTCGTATGCGCTGACGCGATAGTTGTATTTGGTGCCGGCAGTGAGGCCGGTATGCGAGAAAGACGTACCCGCCGTTGTCGCGAGCGGCTTGCCGTTGAGGTACACGTAGTAGCCGGTCACGCCGACGTTATCGCTGGAGGCCTTCCAGGAAAGATTGACTTGGCTCGGTGAAGCGGCCGAAGCCTTGAGGCCCGCGGGCACAGTCGGCGGCGTGGAATCTGCGGCGTGCGCAGCGAGAGGCAGAGCAGCGGAGACGAAGAGCAGGACCGCTGCAAGACCCGATGCGAGTGTTTGGTGTCGTTCCATTAGATCTCCCTGAGAAGGCGCGATAATCCTTGCGTCCTGCACACGCAAGCCTTCACATCGGCTTGTCGGTACGGCGCTGTATGAACGCGGCTTTCCGCCGCGCCGGCCGGCAAGTGAGCAATGGCTGTGCCAGGGCGCATGAAGCGAACGAAATCAAGGGATTGACAGCCGGATGCGGGGTGCGAAACCGCACGATCGTCGCCATGCAGCGACGCGTATTCGAGCCTCTTTGCCAACCCCATGAATTACCGCGCCTAACCTTGTCGTTGTGCAACGACAAAATGTCGTTGTGCAACGACAAGCGATCGCTGGGGACCTACCTTCTCGTCAATTCCGTCTGACACGGGGACCGCGTTGCACGGCCGCTGCGCGCCGTTCGCTTCGCGAAAGGGCGCGATCCGATGTTGCCCGTGTGAAGAGAACCGATAGATTCTCGGGCTCCTTCCGGGATGCGCCGAGGGCGCTCTTCGCACTGCTCAGCGCGCGCATCATAGCAGGCTTGCCGCATGCGGTGTTTCGGATGCAAGCGCCGGATTTTGCTAGTCCGAACGAAGCATGAAGCCATGGCGGCCGCGGTCTCCAGAGTTCACAAGCCCCGCATACAGTGCCGGACGCGCCTCCCGTTCTCGCGTATGACGGGAGGGTTATGGTCTCTTTTCGTGCGGAGCGGCCAGTGCGCTTAAAAGATTCTCTCGCGGCGGTCCTGCTGTTGGCGGCGATAGCCGCGCTGCCCGGCTGCAGCGATGCAGGTGCGAACAAGACGCAGGCGCAGGTCGTGGCAGTTGTAAACGGCGAGGAAATCAACCTACATCGTCTCGGCCGGGCTCAGTTGGGGGCGCGCACGGGCGGGCCGACCGACGAAGCGGAGAGCCTGCGCGCGCTCGAGGATGCCATCGACCAGGAGCTGCTGGTGCAACGCGCGCTTCGCGCAGGACTCGATCGCAATCCGGAGGTGGCTCTGGAAGTCGAGCGTGCCACGCGGCGCATCCTGGCGCGGGCATATCTGCGCCAGGTGACATCGGGCATCTCGGCCAGCACACCGGAAGAGGTGCGCCAGTTCTACAACGCCAATCCGGCGCTTTTTGCCGAGCGCCGCGTGTACTGGCTTCAGGAAGTGCGGGCGCGCCTGACGCGCGAACAGGCGGCTGCGCTCGAAGCGCGGGCCCCAACGGCCCGCCGGCTGAAGGACATTGCGCGCTGGCTGCAAGCGCAGCGCATAGCGTTCGATGTAGAGGTCTCGACGCGCGCGGCAGAGCAGCTGCCGCTTGCCATGCTCCATCAGCTGAGCGGCACGAAGGATGGAGAGGTCGCCGTCTTCGTCTCTTCCGGCGGCGTGTCGGCCATCGAGCTCGTCCAGTCGCAGGCCGCGCCGCTCACGCAAACCCGGGCGGCGCCGCTCATCCAGCGCTATCTCGCGAACGGAAAGCGGCTGCAGCGGGCGGAGGCGGAGATCGGGAAGCTGCGCAAGGAGGCAAGGATCAAGTATGCGGTGGAGTCCGATCGCATGCGGGCGCAAGCGCCCGTTGCCGCGACGGACCCGCACGCGGGGGAAGCACTCGCTCGGAATGCCCTTGAAAGAGCGGTATCCGGATTGTAGGCATCGGAAAAGGAGGACAAGCATGAACCGACAGGGACCCATACTGCAGTACGCCGCCGCAGGCCGGCCGTCGAAGTGGTTCGCGGCGCTCGCGGGCGTCGCAATGATGCTTGTCGCCGCGCACGCAGCGGGTGCGCAGGCGGCGGACCGCCTCGGCGTGGGAGACGGTGTCCGCGTGACGGTGTTCCAGTATCCCGATCTCACCACCGAAACGCGAATTTCCCAGCGCGGCACGATTACCTTTCCCTTGATCGGTGAAGTGAAGCTCGAAGGCCTGACCCTTGCCGGAGCGGGAAACGAGATCGCCCGGCAGCTCAAACGCGGCAAGTACCTCTTGAACCCACAGGTGACCGTCGCGATGACGGAACTGCGCAGCAGGCAGGTCTCGGTGCTGGGGCAGGTCAACAAGCCCGGCCGCTACGCGCTCGACGAAACGAGCGCGAAGCTGACCGACGTGCTGGCGCTCGCGGGCGGCGTAAGCGAGGTCGGCGCCGATACGGTAAGCATCGTGCTCGACCGGAACGGCCGGACCGAAAAGCTCGAGATCGATCTGGCCGCGATGGTGCGCACGGGAGATCTCTCCAAGAACATCGACGTCCAGAATGGAGACACGATATACGTGCAGCGCGCGCCCGTCTTCTACATCTACGGTGAGGTGCGCCGGTCCGGCTCCTACAGGTTCGAGAAGAACATGACGGTCATGCAGGCGGTGTCGGTGGGCGGCGGGTTCACCGAGCGCGCCACCGAACGCGGCATCAACATCAGCCGCCGCAGCGTGGATGGCAAGCTGCAGCGGCTCGAAGTGACCTTGATGGACCGCGTCCAGCCGGACGACGTGATCTACATCAAGGAAGGCTGGTTCTAGAACCCGCAGGAATGACATAAGCGATACGACACCATGAACATTCAGCAGCTACTCCTCGCATTGCGCGCCCGCCCGGGAATCTTCGCGCTCGTGCTGGCCGCGACCGTTCTCACCACGCTCGTCGTGAGCCTGCTCCTGCCCAAGAGCTACGTGGCGACCGCGTCCCTCCTGCTCGACAGCAAGGACGAGCAGTCCCTGGGCACCGGCAACGTTCTGGTCCCCGCACTGCTGCACCAGCAACAGCAGGCCGCATACATGCAGACGCAGACCGACATCATCCGCAGCTACAAGGTCGTGAACAAGGTCGTGCGCGACCTCGGCCTCGCGAACAACGCGCTCACGCGCCAGGAGTTCGAGGAAGCGACGGGCGGCGTGGGGTCCTTCGAGAACTGGCTGGCGGACCGGCTTCTGAAGTGGCTCAACGTCCAGACCTCGCAAAGCAGCGTGGTGCAGGTTTCCTACACTTCCGACGATCCGAAGCTTGCGGCGCAGATCGCCAATGCGTTCGCCAAAGCTTACATCGACACCACGCTGGAATTGCGCGTGGATCCGACGCAGCGCACGGCGGACTGGTTCGACGAGCAGTTGAAGGGACTGCGCGCGAGCCTCGAGGACTCCCAGGCGAAGCTCACCGAGTATCAGCGGCAGAAGAAGATCGTCGCGACCGATGAAAAGATGGACGTCGAAAACACACGCCTTGCGGAGCTTTCGACGTATCTCGTGACCGCTCAGAATGCCGCGTCCGAAGCCGAATCGCGCGAGCGCATGGCGCGGCAGCTGCTCGCCGCCGGCGGAGCTTCCGCCGACCGGGTGCCCGAAGTGCTCGCGAACAGCTACGTGCAACGGCTCAAGTCCGAGCTTGCGCTGTCGGAGGCGAAGCTGCGCAATCTCTCCGCCGATCTCGGCGTCAACCATCCCCAGCTGCAGCGCCAGCAGGCGGAATACCAGAGCCTGCGCGCCGAGCTCAACGGCGAAATGAAGAAGATCGTCGCGGGCCTCGCCAATACCGCGCGCCAGGCGCGTCAGCATGAAGCGCAGCTGCGCAATGCGATGGGGGAGCAGCGTGCGCGCGTGCTCGAGCTCAAGGACTACCGCAACGAAATCGGCGTGTTGAGCCGTGACGTGGAAACCGCGCAGCGCACCTACGACAGCGCGATGCAGCGCTTCGTCGTGAGCAAGGTCGAGAGCGGCGCGAACCGCACCAACGTCTCCCTGCTGGACCCCGCCGTCGAGCCCGCCATGCCGGCGCGCCCGAAAATCGTGCTGAACGTCGCGCTTTCGATCGTCATGGGCGCGATGCTTGCCCTCGCGGTGGTGTTTTTCATGGAACAGTTCGACCGGCGCGTGCGCTCGCCCGACGACCTCGCCATCACCGAAGTACCGCTCCTTGCCCAACTCAACGAATGGCAACCCGCCCACAGCCTCCTCGGGCGTCCGAAAGGCCGCGGGTGGGCACTGCCTGCACCGGGATGATCCCATGATGACCATGAACGCTCGGGGAAAATGACCATGAACGCTCAGGAAAACGTATTGACACTCGATTCGACCGCCCGGGTAGTCGGCCCGGAACGCAATATCGGCTCGATCCTGGTTGAGGAAGGGAAGCTCACCGAAGCGGATACGCGACGCATTGTCGATCTGCAGCGTGCGGAAGGGCTGCGCTTCGGCGAAGCGGCGATCTGGCTCGGTCTCATCACCGACCAGGACCTGCACCTCGCGCTCGCGAAGCAGTACGACTTTCCGCAGCTGCCGACGGGCGATACGACGGTCAGCGCGGAGCTGGTGGCGGCGTACGCGCCTTTTCACAGGCGCGTCGAGGAGCTGCGCGCGCTGCGCACGCAGCTGCTCATCCGGTGGTTCAACAGCACCCACCAGCGGCACGTGCTCGCGATCGTCAGCCCGGAGACGGGCGAGGGGCGCACCTACGTCAGCGCCAACCTCGCGATCGTCTTCTCACAGCTCGGGGAAAGGACGCTGCTGATCGACGCGGATCTGCGTTCCCCGCGTCAGCACCGGCTGTTCAACGTTGCGGACCGCGTGGGTCTTTCCACCGTGCTCTCGGGCCGAGTCGACTATAGCGCCGTCGTGCCGGTTCCGGGCTTTGCGGGCCTGTCACTGCTTCCCGCGGGCGCGCCGCCGCCGAATCCGCAGGAATTGCTGTCCCGCGCCGCGCTGGCGCGGCTCCTGCAGGAGATGCAGAACAGGTTCGACGTGATCCTGATCGACACGCCGCCCGCGAAGCTGTACGCGGACGCGCAGAGCGTCACGTATCACGCGGGGGGCGCCGTGGTGCTCGCACGCAAGAACCACACGCGGCTCGCCGATACGAAGAATGTCATCCGCGATCTCAACGATACGGGCGCCCAGATCGTGGGCACCATAATGAACAGCTTCTGAACGCGGCGCGAGGCTCTCCGGGAGCCTCTTTTTGCAACACGAAGGCTCGCGACTATATAAATGGCCGCAATATCTCCTCGCATACCTGTCCGTGCCGCATCCACGGGGCGCTGGTCCCCGGGACATGAAGCACGCGTCCTGCACCGCTCCTACGCGGACTCGCATCTCGCGCAAAAAGCCGCTATCGCTGCCGGTGTAGCCTTCCTCTGCCTGTTCTGGGGCTACGCGGTGGTGGTGGCGGAGTGGAAAGCGCTGCTCGTGGGCGTCGCACTCGTTGCGTGCGTGCTGATCCTGATCGATTTCCGTGTCGGAGTGGTGCTTCTGGTGTTGCTCATGCCCATATCGGGGAGCACTGTATTCCCGCACCAGATCGGCGGCATCACCGGCCTCAATCCTGTCAACCTGCTTCTGGCGGGGACGCTCGTCTCGGCGCTGCTGCACGCGCTGCTCAGCCGCAGTCTCGGCGGTTTCATTCCGCGTCCGCTGCTGTGGCTCTACGTCGTGCCTTTCCTGATCGCTGGAGCGCTCGGCGTGCGCCACGTCGGAGAGATCCCGCTCTACTTCGTGATCATGGAGAAGATCCAGTTCACGGATATGGTCGGCTACCTGCGGGACATGGTGATCAAGCCGCTGCTGCTCGTATTCGTGGCCCTGCTCGTCGCAGCCGCCGTGGCGCGCATGCAAAAACCGGAAAGGCTGGTCGGCCCGGTCGTGGTCTCGGTCTGGATCATGTGTCTCATGGCCCTGATATATTTTCTGCTGTCGGGCGCCAATTTCGGTCAGCTTGCAAGCAGCAAGGAACGGGAATTCCTCTCGCCACTGGGCTTGCACGCGAACGAGCTGGGCCGCACGTACGCCATCGCCTATGCGCTGCTGCTTTTCACCTGGTCGAAGACAAAGGACTACTTGATCAAGCTCGCGCTTCTCGCTTCGATAGGGATCGTCGTGGTGGCGCTCGCGCTCACGTTCTCGCGCGGCGCGTTCGTGGGCTTCATCCTCGTGAGCGTGCTATTCCTCATATCGCGGCGCCAGATCGGCAGCCTGATCGTGGGCGCGACTGTGGCGGCGGCCGCGCTGTACTTTCTTCCCGACCCTGTCTATGAACGCGTCACGACGGGTTTCGGACTTGGCGCGAACGCCGTAAGCGCCGGGCGCATCGACGGGATTTGGCTTCCGTTGGTGCCGGATCTCCTGCGCAGTCCCCTGTACGGCAACGGCATCGGCGCCATGCTGTGGACGGATGCCGTGCGCTCAGGGCGAAGTTTTCTGGTCACGCACCCGCACAACGCCTATCTGCAGGTCATGCTCGACATGGGGCTGATCGGTCTCGCTCTGCTGGGCGCCTACTTCTTTCATTTGTGGAAGGGTTTCAGAGCGCTGGGCCAGGCGCCTCACCTGGGCGACAGCATGCGCGGCTTCTACGAGGGCGCGGCCGCGGGACTCGTTGCCTACCTGATGATGGCCGTTGCGGACGGCCGGCTCACGCCCGCACCCGAGCAGGTTTTCCTGTGGATGGCGATCGGGATGATGTATGGCGAGCGCGCCAGGCGAGCCGGGAGCTAGGCCATGTGCGGCATCACCGGATACTGGGCTCGTGACTGTGAGCCCCAAGCGTGGTTGCGCGATCTTCCCGCATCGGTGGAGACCCTGCGGAGCCGCGGGCCGGACGACAACGGCACTTGGGTACGCGCCCGCTCCGATGTAGGCTTCGGGCACACCCGGCTTTCTATTCTCGATCTCTCAGACCTCGGCCGCCAGCCGATGGTGGCCGGCGACGGCGATCTCGTAATGGTCTTCAACGGCGAGATCTACAACTACACTGAAATAAGGGGACAGCTCGCCGCGCACGGCCACCGCTTCAAGAGCAGCGGAGATTCCGAGGTCGTGCTTGCCGCCCTGCGCCAATGGGGCGTGGAGTGCGTGCATCGCTTCATCGGAATGTTCGCGATCGCGCTGTGGGACGAACGCGAGCGGTCGCTCCGGCTCATTCGCGACCGGCTGGGCGTCAAGCCGCTGTATTACGCATGGAACGGGCGCGCCTTCTGGTTCGGCTCCGAGCTGAAAGCGCTGCGTGCCTTCGGGGCATGGCGCGCGGAGCTCGATCCCGACGCCGCCGCGGAATATTTCCAGTACGGCTACATCTCGGCGCCGCGCAGCATTTATCGCCAGGTGCACAAGCTCGAGCCGGGGCATTGGCTGGAGCTGCGCGAAAACGGCGAGCCCTCGACGCACTGTTACTGGTCTGCCTTGACGCCGCGCGAGCCGCTTGCGGAAACGGAGAACGAGCTCGAGGAGCGGCTCGAATCGCTCTTGATCGCTGCCTTCCGCTACCGCATGGTCGCCGATGTGCCGGTCGGCGTGTTCCTGTCGGGCGGGCTCGACTCCACTCTGGTCACCGCGATACTCGCGCGCCATTCCGGGCAGCCGGTGCACACGTTCACCATCGGCTTCACCGACCCGGCATTCGACGAGTCGCCGTGGGCCCGCGAGGTGGCGGCGCACGTGGGTTCACGGCACACCGAGCGCATCCTGTCTCCTCAGGCGATGATGGAAATCCTTACGCAGTGGGGCGAGCTTTTCGACGAGCCCTTCGGCGACTCTTCGGGCGTGCCGACGCTGCTCGTGTCCCGCGTCGCGCGCGAGAGCGTGAAGGTCGCCCTTTCCGCGGAAGGCGGAGAGGAGCTTTTCAGCGGCTATCATCAATATGGCGTGACGCTTGCCCGCGAGCGCATGCTCGCCCGCATCCCGCGCGCGGCACGGCGGGTTCTTGCGCGCGCCCTCGCAACGCTCCCGCCGGAGCCCGTGGGACGGCTTGGGGAACGCATTCCCGGGCCCGCATCCATGCGACACGCCCTGCGCCGTGACGTCCTCGACCGGCTGGAACGCCTGCGCCCGATTCTTCCCGACGCGTATTCGGCAGCGCTCTACGACATGGCAACCTCCGCCTGGTCGCCGGGCGAAGCGGCGCTTTTGTTGGGGCGTGTCGCGGCGCCGCGGCCGCTCCTGAACGGCCATCCCCGCTGCCTCGCCGACTACATGAGCTGCTGCGATCTGCGCCACTATCTGCCGGACGATATTCTCACCAAGGTGGATCGCACCACCATGGCGGTAGGGCTCGAAGGGCGCGAGCCGCTCCTCGACCATCACGTGGTCGAGTTTGCGCTGCGCCTGCCGCTCGGCCTCCGTCGCGGTGCGCTCGGCACCAAGCACCTCCTGCGCCGCATCGCATACCGCTATGTGCCGCGCGCGCTGCTCGAGCGCCCGAAAAAAGGATTCAGCATCCCGCTCTCGCGCTGGCTGCGTGGGGATCTCGCCGCGCTGATCGACCAGCACCTCGCCCCGGAACGCGTCAAATCGGCCGGGCTCCTCGATCCAGGGGAGGTCGAGCGGGCGGTGAGAAACTTCCGGGAAGGGGGCGCACGGCGCGACCGGCTCGATACGCGCAGGCTCTGGCTCCTTCTTGCCTTCGAGATGTGGCGCGAGAAATGGGCGTGAGCGAAGGATGCGCATCTTCTACGTGATCAGCGGATTGGGATACGGCGGTGCCGAGAAGCAGCTCGTCGAGCTCGCCCGGCATCTGAGCGGCCGGGGGCACAAGATCCTCATCTACACGCTTACCGCCAAGGTGCCGCGGGCGGCGGACCTTGCCGGTACAGGGGTCGAAGTGATCGTCGACAAGAAGC
>CAMPGR010000060.1 GCA_946885605.1 uncultured Pseudomonadota bacterium | reverse complement strand
CTCCGCGCTGGCCGTGCACGAGATCAGGGGAACGGAGCAAAGGAGCGCAAACGCGAGCTTCATTCCGCATAGAACGGGCTCCAGTCGTTATGGATGACGCTGCGACGCTGTCCGGCTAGGTGAGCAGCCGCCGCCGGGTCAGGATAAGCGCGATATAGAAGCCGGCGAGCGCGTAGGCCGCAAGAACGAGGAGGTGCAGGCCCACGTCTGGCGGAACGGCGCCGTTCATGAGCGGCCGGGCGAGGGTTACCGCATGCGTAAGAGGCAGAACCTGCACGACCGCCTGCAGCCAGCCGGGGAGCTGTTCCAACGGGAAGAACACCCCGCAGACGAGCATCATCGGGGTGATGAAGAGCGTGAAGTAGTACATGAAGAAGTCATAGCTCGGCGAGAGGGCCGTCATGACGAGCCCCAGGCTCGCGAACGCGAGGCCGGTCAGGAAGATGAGCGGCACGACGAAGAGCGCCAGGGACGAGGCGACGAGCCCCAGCGCCCAGGCGACGAGGAGGACCGCCATGCCTGAAAGGAAACTCTTGCTCGCGGCCCAGACCGTTTCGCCGAGCACGACATCGTCGAGCGTGATGGGCGCATTCAGGATCGCGTCCCACGTTCTCTGCACGTGCATGCGGGAAAAGCCCGAGTACATCGCTTCGAACGAGGCGCTCATCATGGTGCTCGAGCACACTGTGCCCGCGGCGAGAAATGCGATATAGGACATCCCGCCCACTTCGGGGAGCATCGCTCCGAGCCCGTAACCCAGCCCCAGCATGTAAAGCATGGGGTCCGCAAGATTGCCGAGGATCGATGGAATCGCGAGCTTCCGCCAGACCAAGCGGTTGCGGCGCCATACATGGACGAACCGGGCGCTCGGGGCGGGCAACGCCAAAACGTTTGGGTTCATGACATCCTTTCGCGCATCGCGTGTGGAGTGATGCCGCGCTAATCGCGCAGCTCGCGCCCGGTCAGCTTGAGAAACACGTCTTCCAGGTTTGCCGGGCGGTGCAGGTAACGCAGGTTCTCGCGGCGGTCGAGGTCGTGCACCAGCGGGTCCGCATCGCGCGTGTAGCAGAAGATGGTCTCCCCGGTGCGCTCGCAGCGCTCGCCCAGGTGCGCGCCGAATTCCGCCGCCCAGCTTTCCGCGCCCTCGCCGTACACCTCCACCACCTGCGGCTCGATGTGCTGCTCGATCAGCGCGTGCGGCGGGCCTTCGGCGATGATGCGGCCGTGGTCCATGATGGCCAGGCGATGACAGAGGCGTTCTGCCTCGTCCATGAAGTGCGTGGTGAGAAAGATGGTCTTCCCCTGGTTGAGCAGCTGACGCAGGCGCGCCCAGATGAGATGCCGCGCCTGCGGGTCGAGCCCGGTGGTCGGCTCGTCGAGAAACACGAGGTCGGGATCGTTGATGAGCGCGCGTGCGAGCGTGAGCCGGCGTTTCATGCCGCCCGACAACGCCTGGATGCGCGCCTCCGCGCGTGCAGCGAGCCCGGCAAATTCGAGCAGGTCGGGAATGCGCTCGTGGATGTCCGAGCCGTTGAGCCCGAAATAGCTGCCGTATACGAGAAGATTCTCACGCACGGTGAAATCGGGATCGAGATTGTCGATTTGCGGCACGATCCCCACCCGCGCACGCGCCTCGCGCGCGCGCTCGGGCACCGGCAATCCGAGCATGCGGATCTCGCCGCCATCCGGATGGCTCAGTCCGAGGCAGAGCTTGAGGGTGGTCGTCTTACCCGCGCCGTTGGGACCGAGGAGTCCGAAGCATTCACCGGCACGCACGTCGAGATCGATCCCGGCGACCACTTCCCGCTCACCGTACGACTTGCGCAAGCCACTGACCCGCAGTTGCTCCATGACGATCAGCGGCAATAGGCGAGGACGATGCTCGAGAGGAGCGCAAGGCGTCCGTGGAAAAAATGCTCGCCCCCGGGCACGACGATGATCGGGAGGTTCTGGGGGCGCGCCCAGTCGAGCACCGCGGCGAGCGGCACCACGTCATCGCGCTCGCCGTGGATCACGAGCGTATGCGGCGGCACGGTCTCCGTCGCGAGGCGGTTGACGGCGGGGGCGACGAGGACGAGCCGGTGGGGTTCGACATGGCGCGCCACCCGCGCCTGAACGAAACCGCCGAAGGAGAAGCCGGCGAGCGTGAGCGGCAACTCCCCATAGCGTTCCCTTGCATACCGGGCGAGGGCAACGAGATCTTCGGTCTCGCCGCGCCCTTCGTCGTGGACCCCTTCGCTTGCGCCGACGCCGCGGAAATTGGGGCGCAATACGACGTGATCCAGCGAAAAAAAGGTCTTTGCGAGTGTCGTCACGACCTTGTTGTCCTTGGTCCCGCCTTGCAACGGATGCGGGTGGGCGACGAGCGCGATCCCGCGCCGCGTTGTGCCCGGGTCGTTCACGTCCACCTCGATCGCGCCGCCAGGTCCTGCCACGATCGCGTGCTTGAGCGTGGACGCGTGCATGGGCCGCATTGGGGTGGATGCCATGGCTTCGCTACTGCACGGAATGTTTTACGCGCCTCATCGCGGGCGCCAGAACCGGCTTAAATGCGGAGGCGCTCCACGATACGGCCATGCTGAAGATGCTCGTGGATGATTTCGTCGATGTCTTCGCGGTCCACGTAGGTATACCAGACGGCTTCGGGATAGATCACCATCACCGGACCCCGTTCGCAGCGATCAAGACAGCCGGACTGGTTGATGCGAACCTTGCCCGGGCCGTTGAGCTTGAGCTGTTTGATGCGGTCCTTGGCGTATTCGCGCATCGCCTGCGAGCCGCAGCTGTTGCAGCACCGTGCACCCGGCTCACGCTGGTTGCAACAGAAGAAAACGTGGCGCCTGTAATAGCTCAAAAGTGTTTCCTGGAGGAGAGCCCGGAATTATAAGCGCCCGGCGTGCGATCCCGCATCCCGCCGCGCGGGGAGCCCCGCCTGCATCCCGAAGTCGGCCTTCGCTGCAACGAGCAGAAATCCGACGACGAGGAACGGCCACAATTCCGACAGCGCCCGCACGATGTTCGAAAAGCGCAGCAGATGCGTGGTGCTGCCTGGAACGAGCTTGGCCGGTGCGGTTTGATACGGGTTGTCCGGCGCGAAGTTGATGACTGCCACCGCGGCGCAGAAGCAGACGAGCGCCGTCACGGTTCGCGCCGTCCGCGGCAGGCTTAGCAGCGGTCGCAGGAGCAAGGCGCCGGCGACGAGGCCCAGCGCGACACCGGGAGTGAGCCACACCAGGGGCCCTGGGGCGCCGAAGAGCGCGACGGCAGCGGCGATCTTGACCACGAGCCCGGCTCCGATCAGCGCGGCGATGATGCGCAGCCGCCTGATTCCCCCGCGCGTAAGTCCCGCTACCAGCAGCCCAAGCCCGACGAGGTTCATGAATACGACGACCGCTTCGGCGGAAATCAGCCGGCCCGGCGTATGGATCATGTACACCGGCAGATCGAACGTGTTCCGCAGGTTCCCGGTGCCGAAGAGTTGCGCCGTGGGATGCAGGTGAGTGAAGAGCCAAAGGCCGGCGAGGACGAGGCCTGCGTCGGCGAGCGTTCCCGGGATGAAGAGCCGCTGACGCCATGCCACCAGCCTCCGCCCCGGAAACCCCGAAGGGGACAGGAGGGGCGCCGCCATTGCGCCGACGAGGCCGCCGGCGCTGTTCGTGAGCAAATCCACGTTGGAAGCGATGCGCTGCGGCAGGAACATCTGGAGCGCTTCCATCGTGAAACTGGTGAGCGCGGCCAGCGCCGCGGCGGCGAACACGGCGCGGCCGGCGTTCGGCCCCGGCTTCAGCGCGAGCGCGAGCAGAAAACCGAGTGGCACGTAAGCCGCGGTATTGATCACGAGATCGCCCAGGGTTACGTACCGGGGCCACGGCGCCGTGACGAAGTAAAACACTTCCCCGGGGGGAAGGCGCCAGCCGAGAAAGGGCTGCAGGCTGGCATACGCGATGAGCAATGTGTAAGCTAGCGCGAGGATCCAGGCAAGCGCCGCGCCGCGCGCGTTCGCGCGCGCGTGGAACCGGGACGGGGCGGAAGTCTCCTTCTGGCTCATGGATATTGGTACGCGATACCTCGGTGGTACGCGATACCTCGGCGGTTCTGCAATGGAGCACTGCCGCGCAATCGCAACTGATCGGACTCCCCTTCATGCAATTCTATGACATCTTCAACGGCGACGCCGACGGCATCTGCGCCCTGCAGCAGCTACGGCTGGAGGATCCTCGTCGCAGCTTGCTGGTGACGGGGGCGAAGCGCGAGATCGCGCTCGTCGAGCGCGTTGCGCCGGGCGTCGGGGACGAGCTCACAGTGCTCGATATTTCCTTCAAGGTCAACAGGCAGGCAGTCGTGCGCGCGCTCGAATCCGGCGCGCGCTGCCGCTGCTTCGATCACCATGACCCGGGCGATGTTCCGCAGCATCCGAATCTGCGCACCTTCATCGATACCGCTCCGGATGTCTGCACGAGCCTGCTCGTCGACCGCTACCTTTCGGGGCGCCAGCGTATCTGGGCCGTTGTCGCGGCATTCGGCGACAATCTCGTCAAATCCGCAACGCGCACCGCGGAGCTTCTGCGGCTCGACGCGCGGGAAGTTCAACTTCTGCGCGAACTGGGCGAGTGCCTCAACTACAACGCGTACGGCGATACGGTCGAAGACCTGCACTACCACCCTGCGGATCTCTTCGAGACCCTCAGCCACTATCGGGATCCGCGCGAGTTCATCGAGGGCGAGCCGATCTTCGAGGTGCTGAGAAGCGCGTGGCAGGACGACCTTGCTCGGGCGGCGGGCATCCGTGCGGAGCGGGAGCACGCAACCTCAGCCGTCTATATCCTGCCCGATGCCGCGTGGAGCCGCAGGATCAGCGGTCTCTTCAGCAACCAGCTCGCGCAAGAGCATCCTGCACGCGCCCACGCGGTGCTCGTCGAGAAGCCCGACGGCTACCTGGTCAGCGTGCGCGCCGCGCTGGAGAACCCCGTAGGTGCCGACGCATTGTGCTCGAAATACGAAACAGGTGGCGGGAGAAAAGGCGCAGCCGGCATCAACCGGCTTCCTCACGCGGACCTTTCAGACTTCATCGCGGAGTTCGGCCGCGCGTTCGCGTGAATGCCGCGCAGAAGCGGCATGGCGCGCGCGCGCTCGAGAACATTGACCTCTATCATTGTGAAGGCGACGAGCCAGAGCAGCGCGTCGTAGGCGTCAAACCACACGCCCTGCCAAGCCCAGCTGAGTACGACCGCCGCAAGGGCTGCATAGAGCAGGGCTGCGCCCGCCGCGAATGCGATGCGATGCGCCGATACGACGTGCGGGCGGCGTATCCCGAGCTCGAGCAAAGCGACGACCGCAATCCACAGCCAGGCGTTGATCGCGTCGAGCCACGCGGCATCGTACACGTAGCCCACCGCAGCCGCACCCACCGCGATCGCGGCGAGGAGGCGCACGCTGCGCACCGTGACGCGCACGCCCGGGCGCTGCAAGTATGCGCCCGCACGGGTTTCCGCTTCGAACAGGACCAGCAGCACGAACCACGCGATGGAATCGAGCGCCTCGCTCGCCGTGCCCGCTCGCGCGAAGAGGACCGCATTCAGGGCGAGGAGGCCGAACAGCGCGGCCTTGAACCCCGAGTGCCACGACGTGGCACGATTCCGTGTTGCGCGGTCCGTGCTCAGCGCGTCGCTATGCCGATTGCGCTTTTGCGCCGATGACACCATAGCGCTGCGGGGTTAGCGAACCGAGCACCATGCCGGCGATGGCGGCGAGGAAGCCCACGAACTGCGGCGGCCAGAGTTCATCGCTTCCCACGATTTCCAGGGCGATCCACGTGACGAGACCGCCGGCGATCGCGAGCGCGGCGCCCTGGGTCGTCGCCCGTTTCCAGTACAGTCCGCACACCAGCGGAATGAACGCCGAGACGAGCGTCACCTTGTAGGCGCTTTCCACCATGCCGTGTATCGTTTCGTCGCTGAAAATGGCGTAGACGGTGACGAAGACCGCGAAACATACGACCACGGCGCGGTTCATCCACAGGAAGCGCTCGTCGCTCATCTCGCGAAACAGTCCTCTCAGCACGTTTTCCGAAATCGTAACCGAAGGCGCGAGCAACGTGCCGCTCGCCGTGCTCATGATGACGGAGAGGAGCGCGCCAAAGAACACGATCTGCGCCATGAGCGGGAGATGCCCCAGAATGAAACTGGGGAGGATCAGCTGCGAATCCTTGTCGATCAGTTCGGCGACCAGCGCGGGATCGATGAGCGTCGCAGCGTAAGCGAGAAAGAGCGGCACGAAGGCGAACAGGAGATAGGCGCAGCCGCCGAGGATCGAGCCCCACGCCGCCGTCGATTCGCTCCTCGATGCGTTGATCCGCTGGAACACGTCCTGCTGGGGGATCGAGCCGAGGCCCATGGTGATGAGCGCCGCCACGAAGCCGACCACTTCCGGCAGCGAAAAGCGCGGCAGGAACTCGAGCTTGCCTTCGGCGGCGGCGTGCTGGACGACCGTGCTGACCCCGCCCGACATGTCGGAAACGAGCCACGCGATATAGAACAGACCCAGCACGATGACGATCATCTGCACGAACGTCGTAACGGCCACCGACCACATGCCGCCGAACAACGTGTAAACGAGCACGACGCTCGCGCCGATGACCATGCCTGCTTCCCGGGAAATCGCGCCCTCGGTAAGGACGTCGAAGACGAGGCCGAGCGCGGAGATCTGCGCCGACACCCACCCGAGATAGGAAAGGGCGATGCAGATGCTCACCACCAGTTCCACCGGGCGGTTGTAGCGCCGGCGGTAGAAGTCCCCGATCGTGAGGAGATTCATCCGGTAGAGCGGGCGCGCGAAGAACAGCCCGACCAGGATGAGGCACAGCGAGGCGCCGAACGGGTCGGACACGAGGCCGCTCAGCCCTTCGCGCAGGAATGTCGCGGAGATGCCGAGCACGGTCTCGGCGCCGAACCACGTGGCGAACACGGTGGCGAACACCACGTAGAGCGGCAGGTGCCGGCCGGCTGTAATGTAGTCGCGCGCGTTGTGCACCTGCGTGGCGGCGATCAGCCCCAGCGCGATCGACAACACGAGATAGGCGATGACGAACCAAAGCACCATGGGGCCTCACGATCGCGCAGCGCGCGTTTTGCGAAACGCCGCACATTATACGGCGCGTGCATGGCGCGGCGCGTCAGCCGGTCAGCAGAATCACGATGGGAATCAGCGCGAGCAGCGCCGTAATGAGGGCAAGCAGTCGGTTCTGTCGCCGTTGCTCGCGAAGCAGCGCGCGCGCATGCCCGGCCGCTTCTGCGCTTGCCTGCTGAGCGAGGGCCTGGTGCAGGAGTCTCGGGAGCTGCGGCAGCATGGCGCTCCAGTACGGCGCTTCATGGCGCAGCTGCCGCAATGCGCCGCGCCAGCCCAGGCGCTCCGACATCCAGCGCTCGAGGAAAGGGCGCGCGGTCGACCACAGGTCCAGATCGGGATCGAGGTCGCGGCCGAGGCCCTCGATGTTGAGGAGCGTTTTCTGCAGCATCACGAGCTGCGGCTGCACCTCCATGTTGAAGCGGCGGGAGATCTGGAAAAGCCGCAGCAGCAGCTTGCCGAACGAGATCTCCTTCAGCGGCTTGTCGAAAATGGGTTCGCAAACGGCGCGTATCGCCGCGGCGAACTCATCGATGCGCGTCTCGGGCGGCACCCATCCCGATTCGATGTGCGCTTCGGCCACCCGCCGGTAGTCGCGGCGGAAGAAAGCGAGAAAGTTCTGGGCGAGATAGTTCTTGTCGGTCTCCGTAAGCGTACCCATGATGCCGAAGTCGAGCGCGACGTACTGTCCCTGCCCGGTGACCAGTATGTTTCCGGGGTGCATGTCGGCATGAAAAAAGCCGTCGCGAAACACCTGGGTGAAGAATATCTCGACCCCCGCGCGCGCAAGGCGCGGGATATCGACGCCCTGCTCGCGCAGCGCAGCGACCTGCGATACCGGCATGCCGCGCATGCGCTCCATCACCATTACTTCGTTGGAGCAGTAATCCCAGTACACTTCGGGCACGAGGAGCAGGGGCGAGCCTTCGAAGTTGCGCCGCAACTGGCTCGCGTTCGACGCTTCCCGCATGAGATCGAGCTCGTCCTCGAGATGGTGCGCGAACTCCGCCACGACTTCATGGGGCCGCAGCCGCCTCCCGTCGGCCCAGAGAAGCTCGATCAGTGTCGCCCCCACGTCGAGCAGCGCTACGTCGTTCGCGATGACGCGCTCGATGCCGGGACGCAGCACCTTGACCGCGACTTCGGCGCCCTCCGGCAGCGTGGCAAGATGGACCTGCGCCACCGAGGCGCTCGCGACCGCTTCCCGCTCGAACGTCGCGAACACCGCGTCCACCGGCTTTCCGTACACGCGTTGCAGCGTCGCCGCAACGTCCTCCCAGGGAAAGGGCGGCACCCGATCCTGCAGCTTCGCAAGCTCGTCGGCGATGTCCGGCGGCACGAGGTCGCGCCGCGTGGACAGCATCTGCCCGAACTTGACGAAGATCGGGCCGAGCGTTTCGAGCGCGAGGCGCAGCCGCACGGCGCGCGGGCCTTCAATGCGCCGCCAGAAGAGCGCGGCGTTCAGCACACGCCTGATCCCGCGAACGCGCTCGTGGCCCAGGAAAAATTCATCGAGCCCGAAACGCGCGCTTACGCGCAGGATCTTGAGTAATCGAAGGAGCCGCATTGGAGCGGATTGTAACCGCGGGGGAAGCGCGCGCGCCAAGACGGCGCCGCGCGTGTGCTGCCTAGCGCGATGACGTTGGCATTGCGGTCAACCGCGGGACATCAGCAGCTCGATGCGCTTTTCCAGGCGGGCGACGTCATCGCGCAGGCGATCGACGTCGCGGTTGAACGACTCGATATCGCGCGCATGCGCGATGAGCGGCCGCTCTTCGGTCCAGTATTCGGCGAAGCTGCGCGTAATGCTCTCGAAGCTTTGTGCGCGCCACTCCTCGAGAGTCTTTCCGGCCCGCACCATGCGATGGGCCGCGATGTCGCCGAAGACGCGGGCGAGATCCTCCTCGATATCCCAGCGCAGGTTGCGCCAGATGTGATTCAGGACGGTCGCGAAGTCGGTATCGCCGCTCACCGGGACTTCATTCCATACCGCCTCGTCGCGGGCAAAGAGACGCAGCATTACGCCGGGAGTGAGGACGATGGTCACGCGCGGTTGGGCGCCCGATGTTGCGGCGGTGAGCTTCCCGGATTCGAGCACCGTAAATTCGAGGGGGGCGAGAGGGAGTTCCACGCGCAGCGTCTCGCCGGCGAAGGGCTTGAGCTTTTCGAGCGCCCAGCCGTTACGCCTCAGGACGCGGTTGATGGCCGGAACAGCGAGTGCTTCCATCGAGCGCAAACAAAAAAACTCCCGGGGATTGCCCGGGAGTTCTCCGCGAAGGGGTGCTCAGTCCTGCTGGATGCCGGCGACGAGCCAGCCGCTGCGGCCGCTCACCGGCTTCTCGAGATGCCACACTTCGCTGAACGGCTGCGGCTGCTCGTTTTCCTCCGCTTCGCGAATGAGCCCCGAGAAACGCACGCTCACGACGTAGACATCGCCTTCGGTAGCGACATCGAGTACGTCCGCGTTGAGCGTGATGACATCGGTCCTTTGCGCGGCGTCCGCGTCGCGCATGTCGGTTTCGATCTCGCGATAGAGCTCTGGCGTCACGAAATCGCGTATCGTCGCGAGATCCTTCTGGTCGTGAATGGCCTGCAACCGCACGAAATTGAGCTTGGCGTGCCGCACGAATTCGGCAGCGTCGAACCCGGCGGGCAAGCGGGTCGTTGCGGCAACCGAGTGCGGCGCGGCGCCACCGAGTGCAGGCTCGATGCGGGGCGCATCATGGCGCATCCCGGCGCCGACGCCGGCATACTGCATGGGTGCGGAAGTCGCCTTTCCGCGCAGGAACCGCATGGCGTAGTACGCCGCCGCAACCAGCAGTCCGATCAGCAACAACCCGGCGAGCAGTCCGGAGATACCGTTGTTGAGGAACAGTGCGGCCAGACCAGCACCGAGCGCGAGCCCGGCGAGAGGTCCCAGCCACTTGCTCGCTCCGGACGGCTGCTGTGCCGGGGTAGTCGTTCCCGATGCCGTTGACTGCTGTTGCTGCTGCGCCGGCGGCTTGGGGGCCGCCTGCTGCTGGCTGATCGCTTCGCGCTGCTTGCCCAGGGTGCGTCCACCGCCGAAGCGCCTTGCATCGGCATCGAGCGCAAAAACGCTCAGCGTGACGAGCGCGACGAGTAAAGTCAGAAACTTGCTCACAAATGCCTCCTTGGAATCGTGAACTGTATAAGACGCATTATACGCGCGGCGCAGAGGTTGCAAGAGGGTCAACGAACCACGTAGCTCACGAGCTCGTAGACCAGCCAGTCGTCGTCGACGTATCGCGGTCCGCCGTCGTCGTCCCTGCCGCCACGGGCGCGAAGGAGGCCCCGGCTGCCCTTGCCCGCCGAACTGCGGCCGCTTTTGACGAGCACGAGCCCCGGCACACCCTCGTTCGACGCGATCAACCTCCAATACCGGGACCTCATTTCACGCTTTGCCGAATGCTTTGCCATCGGCGCGTACCACTCGAGCTCGTGGATCTGGCTGCGGCCGCGCACGGCATACTCCCAGTACTCGAAGTAGACCCGGCGCTCGACTTTGAGCGCATCGAACTCGCCGGCCGGCACCTTCACGCGCTCCCAGCCCTGTACCGTGCCGTCTATCCACACAGGAAATCGCCGGCCATCCTCAGGGTCGGTCGCGATGAGCCGCTGGCGCCAGCGCTTGCCGGGCTCGAGCGGGAAATCAAAAGCCTGATAGGCGGGACGATACTCGAACGTCTGCAGGTTTGTGGCAGGGCGTCGCAGCCAGTTCCACTCGCGGTCGTAGATATGGACGCCATCGCCGCGTTCGATCGCGCCCGTGATTCTGACGGTGACGATGTCGCCGTCGATGGCAGTGACTTCCTCGCGTTGCTCCCCGCGGTGTAGGCCGGTGAAGCCGTCACGGACGCGGTAAGTCCAGGCGTCGCCCACCCGAATCTCGGGCGCCGGGACCGACGCCGGCATGCCTGACGGAGGCGCTTGGGACAAGGGAGCGGCACAGCCTGCGAGCACCAACGCAAGCGCCAATAGGCGGATCATGGCTCTCCTTCAGGGACGAAGCGCGACTTTGCCTCGTCAGAACTTGTAGCCGCGGTGCAGCGCGACGACCCCCGCACTGAGATTGAAGTATTCGACGCGCTCCAGCCCGGCCTGTTCCATCATCCGCTTCAACGCGTGCTGGTCGGGATGCAAACGTATGGATTCGGCAAGGTAACGATAACTTGCGGAATCGTTGGCGACGAGCTTGCCCAGTCGCGGCAAGACCTGGAACGAGTAGGCATCGTAGAGCGGCTGCAGCGGTTTCCATACCCGCGAAAACTCGAGGACGAGGAGGCGGCCGCCGGGCTTGAGGACGCGGCGCATTTCGGCGAGCGCGACGTCCTTGTGCGTCATGTTGCGCAGGCCGAAGCCAACGCTCACGCAGTCGAAGCGGTCCGAGGCAAAAGGCAATCTTTCCGCGTCGCACTGGATCACAGGGTCGATAAGGCCTGCATCCAGCAGGCGATCCCGTCCGATTTTCAGCATCGAGCCATTGATGTCGGTCAGCACGACGGCGCCGCCGGCTCCGACGCGGCGCACGAAAAGTCGCGCCAGATCCGCCGTGCCGCCTGCGACGTCCAGCACCCGATCACCGGGCCGCACTCCGCTCAGCTCGACCATGAACCGCTTCCACAGGCGATGCAGGCCCGCGGACATGAGGTCGTTCATGAGATCGTAGCGCGAGGCGACGGAATCGAAGACGCCCTCCACCCGCTGCGCCTTCTCTTCCTCGGCAACCTTGTGGAACCCGAAGTCAGTGGTCTTGGTCATGCGGAGCTGGCGGCTCGCGGCTTGCGCCGGCCTCGGCCATGCGCTTGAGATAGTGCTCCCACATCTCGTTCTGCTGGGTGCCGTAGTCGTAGAGCAGTTCCCACGAATAGATGCCGGTGTCGTGGCGATCCGAGAACGTGAGCTGTATGGCGTAACTTCCCACTGGCTCGATTTTCTCGATCGTCACGTCCTTTTTGCCGACCTGCAGCACTTCCTGGCCGGGCCCGTGTCCCCGCACCTCCGCCGAGGGCGAATAAACGCGCAGGAACTCGCAGGGAAACCGGAAGGTGCGGCCGTCCGCGAACAAGACTTCCAGGACGTGCGACTTCTGGTGGAGCTTGATCTCGGTGGGCTGGGGCTTAGCGGCCATCGGCGTTTGCGGCGTGAAAGCACGCATCATAACCGAGCCGCGCTCAGCGAAAAATAGCGCCTGCGCTGAAGCCCTTCCAGTCTAGATCAACGTAATGGTGCAGCGATCGAAGTCGCTTCCCATCTCGAGAAGGTTGAGGAGCTTCGCGACCTGCTTGCGCTCGGATTGAACCTCCACGAACCGCCCGCTCTGGAACCACCCAGGGGGCAGGATAAGCGTGGCCGGCGTTGCGGAAGCCGTCACTTCGGGAAGCAGCAGCGCGCGCTCGTACACGCTTGAATCGGGCGTGAAGTTCGAAGGCCGCACTGCGACCGCCTGCGGCACGCCGGGAAACACCCGCACTCCGAGCGAAATTTCGTGCTCGCGCTCGACGCGCAGCCACTGGATCATGCCCAACTGAAAATGGCGCGTGCCACGGGGCTGCACCGCGGCGAGCTGGTTATGCGCGATCCGGGATTTGCTCGAGGGGTCGCGCAGCATGCACATGAAGCCGCTCGGGCTGTGATTGCGGACGTGCCACACCTCCAGCCCTTCCGCACTCCTGTCGGCAGCAGGTCGGTCCTGCACGACGAAACCGAATGTGTCGAGCTCCTGCTTCTCCCGTGAAGTCAGCTCGGTCGGCTGCCGGAACTCGCGACGGCCGCTCACCTGGAAATGTACGGCCGGAATCCCGAAACAGATGCTCGCGCGTTCGTCGGACGCCTGCCGCTCTTCGCTGCGCCCGGTGCCCGCGCGGCACCATTGCACGTAAAGAAGCATCAACAGGTTCTCGCATCCCGGCTGGCGGGCGGTTTCGCCCAGGCCGAGCTGGGCCGGCGTTTGGCTCTGCTTGAGAAGCGTGATCGTCTGGCGCAGGGTTTTCGCAAGCTGTTCGAGATCGAGATAGCGGACACTGGGTTGCGGGATGACTTCACTCGCGAAGACGACTCCTGCGGCGGCCAGGTCCACGGCAAGGGCCGGGCTCGTGCTCGGAGGGAGCGGTTGTGCGGCCATGCCGACGAGTGTTGCCCATTTTTCTGCCCAGGATTCCACGAACGCGAGCTGCCGTATGGAGAGCGCGTAAGGATTGGCGAGGTGCACCAGCAACGCCTGGATGTACGCGTCGGCGCAACTCGAATCCGCTGCACGCTGCGCGACGGCGTCCTGCGTGCGAATGCGCGCAAACCCGTGCTGCTCGGAGAACGAGTAGAGCTCGTTCAGCGCGCGCCACAACGCGTCGGGGATCTGGCGGTAGACACGGTAGTACTCCACCATCTGCCGGCCGATCGATTGGATGCAACGCATTGCGACGAGCGCGGCGTGCGGTGCAATCTCGAGATCTCCGTCCCGGTAAGCTTGCAGGCTTTGCTCGTAGTTGGCGGAGAGCTGCTTCCAGAGATCGATTACGCGAGCCCAGCCTTCCGCGTCATTCGTCTCGAGCGGTATCGGCTTGCCCGCGTAGCGGTTCGCCGATTCGTTCTGCACGAAGGCGACGGCATCGCGCAGCGCCTCCGCGATCCTCAGCCGTTCAACCGCAGGCATTTGCGCTTCGCGCAGCGCCGCGAGCTGCGCGTGCAGTAGAGCGTGGGCTTGCTGGACGTTGGTGAGTGGAAGCGCCTCCACCCAGCGCTTGCAGCTCGGGCCATCGGTGAACTGCGGCCCCGATTGCGACTCCGCGGGGTTGAACGGCTGTGCGTTCATGCTGTGGCTCCCATCTCGGCGCCGACGCGTCGGTGGCGCGTCATTTCGAAAGACAGCTTAGTCGAAGCCCTCGCTACCGCCTGTGAACAAAATCACCCGCCACGTGAAGTATGCCCGCGAACTGGCAGAATTAGTTCACATTCTCTCATGATCTGGGGCCGGTGCAAGAGGCGGGTGCGACGCGACAAGAATTCCTACGCACCGCAGCCGCCTTCGCCGCGCTGCTTGAGTGGCGTAACGGCTCGGCCCGCAAAGGCCCATCTCGCGGCGGCTCGTGCGAGTCGCTCACCATGCGCCAAGGCGCGGGTGCGCCACGCGGAAGCCTCCGGGCAGAGGCACTCCAGCAGGCGCGCCTTTACCGCATGATCCAACCCGCCGCCGCAGTGATGCCAGCGATTCTCCTCGCGCAACGCATGAAATACGACGAGCGGGGAATAGGTGCCCAGTTCCTGGAGGACGAAGTCGAGCGCAACACCGGCAAGCACGCGCGGCAGCATCCCGCCCATTCCCCCGCGTATTTCGTAAGCAACGCCGGGATCGGCTGTCACGTTGATCACCTCATGACCCAGCGCGTCGCGCAACGTGTCCAGTGGGGTGGCGCCAGCGCCCGCCTCCAGGAGCAGCGTATCGCAACCCCATGCGCCGAGCCCGGTATGCACATCGAGCGCGAAGACGTAATGCGCGTGCGCGAGATTCTCCCGCAACCACTCCATAAACAGCCGGGGCCCCTGTTCGAGCGCGCGTCCGCCAAAGAAGAGTCCGCGTGGAAACTCGTACTGGCCGCAGGCGACCGCCTGCTTGAGCGAGCGGAAGCCATGGCGAAAGGTCTGCCACAGCGCCCGCAGGTAGAAGAAGTCGCGGCGCGGTTGCGTGGGAGGATTGAGGATGCCATCGATACGCGTGTAGATTTCCGGAGCGCCCGACCAGCTTTCGCCCTCGGCAAGGAAATTGCGATTGAGATCGACGTTGTTCTCGTTCGCGCGGCGCAGCCACGCCATCCCGTAGGGATTGAGCACATGCACGAGCACGATTGCGCAGTCGGCCGGCAATTGGGGCGGCTTCTCCAGCAGCGCCAGCTGAATTGCGGACCCGGCGAATGCTTCCACACCGTGCAGCCCGCTCGTATGTAACAAGACACGGGGCGCCCTCCCATCGCCTAACCGCGCGATGTCGATCGTCAGCTCCTCGTGCGCCGGTCCCCGGGCATCGAGCGTAAGTGCGTGCAATGCGGCACCGGCGGTCTGCGCAACAGCACGAAACCGTGCTCGTGCCGTGGCATAGTCCCGCGAAAAGTACGCCGTCGCCGCACGCATGGGATTACGTTGCCGGAGACCACTCGAGTGCGGCGACGAGCATCCCGTAACGCGCAAACTTCCCGGCGGCCATGAAAAGCGCTGCGCAAGCTGCGTTGACGCGCAGCCATCCCGCTGCCACGCAAAGCGGGTCGCCGAGGAACGGCACCCACGCGAGAAGCAGGGCGGAGCAGCCGTACTTGCGCACCGCCTCGACTCCGCGGAGCGGCCTGGTTTGCGGCAGGAGGCGCCCCAGCAGGTAGGAAGTCATGCCGCCCAGCGTGTTGCCCAGGGTTGCGGCACCGATTGCCGCCCACAGCGTTTCGGGATGCAGCCGGAGCACGCCGTAGAGCACCGCTTCCGAGCCGCCGGGAAGCAATGTCGCGGCAAGAAAAGAGCTGGTGAAGAGGGTCCAGAGACTTGCCGTTTCACCCATGGCACGCGTTCAACGGCAGCCTCCGGTGCTTCAAGCGTCGATACGGCTGTCCTTCAGCTTATCGAAGTTCGGCGTGAGCCCAAGCCCGGGCGCCGACGGTATGCGAACGATGTTGTTCTCCGGCCGCGGAGGATTCACAAAAACCTGTTCCCCGACCGATTGCATGTCGAGATGGAACTCGACGCGCCAGCCGTTCATGAGGCCCGCCATGGCATGCATGTTGAAGAGCGGCCAGCCGCCGCCGTTCGCGATCGGGAGGTTGAAGCACTGCGCGAGGTGCGCGACTTTCATCGTTTCGGTGTAACCCCCGTTGTAGCAGCAGTTGGGCTGAATGATGTCCACCGCCTGCCGCTCGATCAGCTCACGCAGGCGCCAGCGGTGGCCTTCCATCTGCCCGGCGGAAAGCGGTATGCGCGTCGAGCGCCGCAGGTCCGCCATCGCACGCGTATCGTTGGCGTAGAGCGGTTCCTCGAACCATGTGAGATTGCAGTCCTCGACGGCGCGGCAGAGCAATTTCGCCTCGACCGGCTGAAACTTGTAGTTCGCATCCATCATGAGCTCGATGTCCGGGCCGATCGTGTCGCGCACGAGCCGCACCCGCTTGGCGTCTTCCTGCCAGCCGCCCTTGTCCACGCCGACCACCATTTTGAGCCGCCGATGGCCTTCGGCGAGCCGATCCTTTGCCGCCTGCTTGAGCGCATCACGGTCGTATTCGGGGAAGCCGAACGTGCAGTAGGTGGGCGCCCAGTCGCGCGCGCCCCCGAGCAACTGTGCGATCGTGCGGCCCGTTGCCTTGCCGTGTATGTCCCAGCATGCGATATCGATGCACGAAAGCGCGCTCGATACCACGCCGGTCATGCTGCGCTGGTTCATCTTCCACCAGACCTTCTCGTGGATCGCTTCCGTGTCGCGCGGATCCATGTCCTTGACGACGGGCAGGAATTCCTTGTTGATCGCGGTCGCGACGGCAACCGGAAGATAGGCGCCGCCGGTAAGCCCGTAGCCCTTGTGTCCCTCATCCGTTTCCAGTTCGCAGAAGACGATCTTTCGCGCAAGCGGGTGCTTGAGGAGCGGCACCTCGGCGTGGATGCGGTGGATGGTCGCCTTGATGGATTTGATCTTCACGTTTCCTCCGGAAAGGTGGTCGCTCTGAAGCGGCGAGTATACAACGCGTATAGTCCGCTTCCGGTGCGCGAAATTGACGCCACTCTCCGGCTTACCGGATAATTCGCCCGATTCACGCACTCGGCATTCCAAATCCCTTCGAGCCGTCTCCGGCCCGGCGCCGAGCTGAACTCACAAGGACTCCAAATGGATTACGCAATCGACTTTCCCGGCGTGCCGGTGCTGGCGGTGGCACAGAGCAATAAATCGTTCCCCGTCGGGCGCATCTACTGCGTGGGCCGCAACTATGCCGAGCACGCCCGCGAAATGGGGCACGACCCCGACCGCGAGCCGCCGTTTTTCTTCATGAAGCCTGCGGATGCCATCGTGCAGAACGGTACAACCATTCCTTTTCCGCAGGCCACGACGGATCTGCATCATGAGATCGAGCTGGTGGTCGCAATCGGCAAAGGCGGCGCCGATATCCCGGAAGCCAGGGCGCTCGACCATGTTTTCGGCTACGCGGTCGGTCTCGACATGACGCGGCGCGACCTGCAGGGCGAAGCGAAGAAGATGGGCCGGCCATGGGAGATGGGCAAGGCGTTCGACAACTCCGCGCCGTGCACCGCACTCAAGACCGTGGGGATGGTCGGCCATCCCGCGAAGGGCGCGATCTGGCTCAAGGTGAACGGCGAAATGAAGCAGAAGGGCGATCTCGCGGAGATGATCTGGAACGTGCCGGAAACGATTTCGTACCTGTCGCGGCTCATCACGCTCAGGCCCGGCGATCTGATCTATTCGGGTACCCCGGCCGGAGTAGGACCGGTGCAGCGCGGCGATAAGCTCGAAGGCCATGTGGACGGTGTAGGCGATTTGACGATTACCTACGCCCGTTAAGTCAACAATCGGCGACGCGTGAACGATGCGTTCGCGCTTGGCCGGCAGTCAGGAGGAGACGCAGATGCAGACACGCAAGCTCGGGAGTAATGGACCCCAGGTCTCGGCCCTTGGACTCGGCTGCATGGGAATGTCGATCAGCTACGGCGAGCCCAATGATGAAGAATCGATCTCGACCATACATCGGGCAATCGACCTCGGTGTAAACCTCCTCGTCACATCCGACGCCTACGGCAATGGCGTGAACGAGCAGCTCGTCGGCAGGGCGGTGAAAGGCCGGCGCGACAAGGTTCTGATCGCCACCAAGTTCGGCAACCTCGCGCTGGCGAGCCGGGGCGGGGACGGTGGCGGCCCCGCGCTGACCGGAGGGCATCCCGATTACGTGCCGCAGGCGTGCGAGAAGAGCCTCAGGATGCTGGGCGTCGATGTGATCGACCTTTACGGCCTGCATCGCGTCGACAAGACGGTCCCCATCGAAGACACCGTCGGCGCAATGAAACGCCTCGTCGAGCAGGGCAAGGTCCGTTACCTGCAGCTTTCCGAGGCGGGGCCGCAGACGATACGCCGCGCGCACAAGGTGCAACCCATCGCGGCGGTCGAAACCGAATATTCGCTTTGGAGCCGGGATGTCGAGCAGGCGATATTGCCGACATGCGGTGAACTGGGCATAGGCTTCATGGCCTACGCGCCGCTGGGCCGCGGTTTTCTTACGGCGACCATGAAGACGCTTGACGCGCTCTTACCCAAGGATCGGCGTCGTGATCATCCGCGCTTCGCGCCGGACAACATCGGCAAGAATGCCGAGCTGTTGCAACCGCTGGAGCGGATCGCAGCGAAGAAGAAGGCGACGCCCGCCCAGATCGCGCTCGCCTGGCTCCTCGCCCAGGGACAGGACGTCGTGCCCATTCCGGGTACCAAGCGGCGCAAGTATCTCGAGGAAAATTGCGAGGCGCTCGATATCACGTTGAGTTCGGACGAGGTGGAAGAGCTGAAGCGCGCGTTCCCGCCGGGGGTCACCGCCGGCACGCGCTACCCCGAAAAGCAATTGAGCGGCCTCGGCATTTGAAAACGAGTCAGTCCGCGATCTGCCTGAGGAAAATGCTGTAAGACATCGACGACAGACCGGCGCCTAACGATCTGTTGTCAGTCCTTCGCCGCGCGCCGCGCGCTCTGCCATTTCCTGCTGGAATTCACGCGGGCCGTACGCCGAGACGAACTGCTGTCTGGTGTACTGTCCGTTCTCCACAATCTGCTCGGAGTAGAGCAGCATCCGGTTGTTGCTTTCCGCAAACTGCTGCAGCCACTTCAGCGCGCGCGGCGGGATTCTCTTGCCGACCGGCACCGCGACATCCACGGGGTATCCGCGCCACGTGTGCTGATCGAAGAGCACGATCACTTTCGCGTTGTCGGGCTTCATCCATTCCGGCAGCGGACTGTTGTTCATGCGCCAGCCGCAGATGAAGTGCACGCAGGGATCCACAGGGCGATTGGCGTAGTCGTCGCATCCGGATCCCGTGCTGTGCGGGCAGCGCTTGCCCGGATACACCTCGACGCCGTTCACGCGGATCTGCAGCCACCCATCGCAGCAGGCGGTGCAGGGTTGGCATTCGCGGGTTGCCGGTCGCTTCGCCATAGCCGCTATTATATGGTGCGCGTCGTCGGTCACCTTGCCCAAATCTTGGGGATGCGCTGCAAGTCATTGAAGAAGCGGTAATTTATTTGACGGTTGCAGTTCAGAATTGCCTCGGCCCGCCTCCCGGCAATCGAGCGCCCGTCCGAGTTATTGCGAGCCCGAACCCGGGGGCGCGCCTTTCCTGCCCAACTCGTGCTCATTCCAATGTTGTATTGATGCAACAAAAACAGGCATTTTACTGCTGCAGATTCATGTTGTTGTTGAGCCTCGCGCTATCGAATTGGCATACTAACGCCAGCCTCCGGTTTTTGGGGAGCGTTGCGTCCCGGATGGCAACTGGGGCGTCGGTATCGAAAAACATCACAGGAGATTCAACATGCAAAAGAAACTGATGGCCATTGCGGTAGCAGGTGCGCTCGGCGCCCCGGCCGTGGCTCTGGCGCAGGCCAGCACGGTGCAGGTCTACGGTCAGATCACGTACGAATACGGCATCGCGGAACAGGGCGATGCAGCGCCTGGCGTGGGCCGGCCGAGCGTGGACTACGCCGACACCCCGGGAGGCAGCGCCATCGGCTTCCGCGGTGAGGAGAAACTCGGCGGCGGCCTGTCGGCGTGGTTCCAGTGCGAAAGCTCGGCTGACATCCGCGGCATCGACCACAGCGGCTGGTGTACACGTAACAGCGCCGTGGGCTTCAAGGGCGGCTTCGGTAACATTCACTTCGGTCGCTGGGATACGCCGATGAAGCGCGCCTTGAACGTTGGTACCGTTGGCGCGGAAGAAACGGGTCTCCTCGGCATGTCGTTCCTGCCCTTCGGTGGGTCGGGTGGCGCGGACGCAACCGGCACCGGCGGCGATTCTGTACAGCGGCAACGCTGGAAGCGTCGTGAAGTCGGTCTGACCTATTACGAAAGCCCGATGTTCGGCGGTTTCCAGGTTCTCGCGGCGTTTTCGCCGGGCAACGCTGCGGCGGATAATGCCCTCGTCGATGGGGATGTCAACAAGAAGCCCCGCGTGATCTCGCTGGCGGGTATCTACAACGCCGGCCCGTTGGGCATCGGTCTGGCATATGAGCGGCATAACGACTTCGGCGGATTTGCTCCAGTCTCTACCGAAGACGCAGACGACAGGGCTTGGGGCGCTTCCATTGCCTATCGTTTCGGCCCGGTGGAAGTCGGTGCGACCTATCTCGATGCCAAGTACGATACGCTGCCGGGGCAAGAGCTGAAGAAGAAGACGGCGACAATCGGCGTAGACTGGACCGTCGCAGGGCCGCATAGCGTCGAAGCGCAATACGC
>CAMPGR010000059.1 GCA_946885605.1 uncultured Pseudomonadota bacterium | reverse complement strand
GAGCGCATCACCGAAATACAACGCCTCAAGAGAGAGGGCTATACCATGGCAGAAATCGTCACACGCTTTGCAGCTGAGGGAGTGCGTTCGGAGGCTGCGGCGCCGGTCAGGGATGCGATGCCGGCGCGACCACCCCTTGCCGCGATGCCTGAGTTGCCGCGGCTCACGGTGGACGGCATTGCGCACCCGGCGTTCATGGTGAATTACAACTTCGAGGTGATCTGGTTCAACCGCGCCTCGCAAAGCCTCATCCTCGGTTCCGAAACGCAGCTTCCGGCGACCAGCGACGGGCGCAACCTTTTCCGGCTCCTGCTCACGCAGCCGCAACCCGAGCGGAATCGTTCGGCGCTGCTGCGCTTTCATCTGTCGCTCGCCAAGGAGCGCGTGTCCAAGAGCGCGCTCATGGGCCTTTGCCACGGGGTGCCGCCGGATCGCCTGACGCTGCTCGATCGCATGTACGCCGAGATCGAGCCGCAGGAAACGCGTCCTATCCTCGATGCGCCGCTGCACCTCGAGAATGCGGCGGGCGAGGTGGCCGCGCACCGGATGTACGCGGCGTACTTCCGGGAAGGAATCCTTCTCATACTCATGCCGGAGGGCGTGGAAAGCGAAGGCTTGCTCCACTTCCTCGCGCGGCGCGATGAGGTCATCCGGTCGCTCCTGCGCAAGCGGCTGCCCGTGCTCACGGATCTTGCGGTGCTCGTCGCGGACCTCCAGAACTCGGTGAAAATCTGCTCCGAGCTTCCACCGGAAGAGTACTTCGAGCTCGTCAACGAGATCTGCAGCACGATGTCGCCGATCTTTCGCAAGTACTTCGGAACGCACGGCAAGCACGCGGGCGACGGCCTGCTCTATTACTTCTTCCCGCAACCGGACTCGAACTACATCTTCAACGCCTTGCGCTGCGCCCGTGAAATCCGCACGGAGATGCAGAAGATCAGCAAGGCCTGGCAGATCCGCAAGAACTGGCTGAACGAGCTTTACCTCAATATCGGACTGACCGAGGGGCAGGAATGGCTCGGCACCTTCCAGTCCGCAACCAGCGTTGAATTCATCGTGCTGGGCGACAGCATCAACCAGGCTTCGCGCATCAGCGACTTCGCGCGCTACGGCGCGATCTGGGCCACCAAGAGCTTCATGGGCAAGCTCTCCACGGAAGAGCGGTTGAAAGTGCGCTTCGGGGTGACGCGAAGCGCGCCGGAAGGGCGGGAAGTGTTCGTATCCTCGAGTTACGCCACGGTATCGGCGTTGGTGAGCCTCGAGAGCGCGCGGAACGACAAGCTGCGCGACATTGCCACATTGCCGGTGACGGAAGTCGTCGAAGTCGCGCTATAGCGCATCGCTGGCGCTGCGCTCGCGTCGATACCCTCGCGCGGCAACGCCGCGTGCGGCTTTATGGTGTAATTACCGCTCGTTACACCTCACCTCGCGGCAGTTGTTCCCACACGTGAACGAGCTTTCATTCCTGCTCAATCCGCGGTCCATCGCGATCATCGGCGCATCGGACGATTTCACGAAAGTGAACGGACGAACGCTCAAGTATCTGCTCGCGAAGGGCTACCCAGGGGCGATCTATCCGGTCAACCCGAAATATGCAGCAATCGGGTCCCTCAAGTGCTATCCGACGGCGCAATCGATTCCCGGCGCGGTGGACCTTGCAGTCGTGGCCGTGCCCGCCCGCCTCGTGACACAGGCACTCAAGGACCTCGGGCGCATCGGCACGAAAACCGCGATCGTGTTCTCTTCCGGATTCGCTGAGACCGGAGAAGCGGGCCGGGCGCTGGAGCAGGAAGTGATCGCGGTCGCGAAATCGACAGGGATACGCCTCTGCGGCCCGAACTGCCTCGGGCTGATCAACGCTTTCGATCGTGTCATGGCGACCTTCGGGCAGTTCGCCGAGGGCGATACGCCACCCGGCCCGGTGGGCTTTGTGACTCAGTCCGGCGCATTCGGTACGGCCATCGCCGCGCTCGCGCGGCGTCGCGGCATGGGACTGGGCTACTTCGTCAACACCGGCAATGAAGGCGATGCCGACTTTGTCGCCATCATGCGCGCCGTGCTCGAGGACGGAAGGATCACGGTAGGCGCGGGTTACATCGAAGGGCTCAAAGATGGGCGCGGCCTCATCGCCCTCGCCGGTGAGGCGCTCGAGCAGGGGAAGCCGCTGGTCGTCACGAAGGTAGGAAGAACAGGCGCCGGCGCGCGCGCGGCGGTGTCGCATACCGGTTCGCTCGCTGGAGCCGACGAAGTGTTCCAGGGCGTAACGCGCGGGCTGGGGGTCGTGCGGGCACGCAATGAGGAGCACATGCTCGACTTCGTGGAGGCTTTTGCCAGCTGCGCACTGCCGCAGGGCAGGCGGCTCGCCATCGTCACGCAATCCGGTGGCGCGGGCGTCCTGATTGCGGATCGCGCCGAGGAATTAGGGCTTTCGGTCCCGCTGTTGGATGAAGCGACGCAGCAGGCTTTGCACGAGGTGATTCCGTCGTTTGGCGCGACCGGGAACCCGGTCGACGTCACGGGCCAATTCGTTGCGCAGCCACACCTGCTCGAGCGGGCGCTTCGCATCGTGCTTACCGATTCGCAGGTCGATATCGCCATCGTCTGGCTGCAGCTCATGGACAGCCATGTCGATACCCTCGTCGACATATTCGAGCAGCTCAGGGCCGAAGCCGAAAAGCCTTTCGTCATCAGCTGGGTCGCAGCGCCGGACCGGGCGGTGCAGGCGCTGCGCGAGAGGGGTATTGCAATGTTTCGCGGCGCAGAGCCGGCCGTGGATGCCGTCGCCGCACTGGCCGCTTATGCGGAAACGCGTCGCGCGTGGATCGCGGACCGCGGGTCGCGAGGCCGCTTGGACGCCGGTCATCGGAACGTCGTCGCCTGTGACGGCGCCGGCACGGGGCTCGTGCCTACGGTGAGGGCGGCGGAGTGGCTGAGCGAGTACAGCATCGCGACCGCTGCCGCGCGTTTTGCTCGCACAGCGGAGGAAGCCATTGCTGCGGCTGACGCGCTCGGCTACCCCGTGGCGGTGAAGATCGAGTCGCCGGACGTGATGCACAAAACAGAGGTGGAAGGCGTGAAGCTTGGGCTCGCCGATGCAGCAGCTGTGCGATCCGCTTTCACCGAGATCGTGGCGGCTGTGCGTCGCCATCGTCCGAACGCGCACATCGGTGGCGTCATCGTGCAGCCAATGGCAACGGGATGTGTGGAGCTCGTTGTCGGGCTCAAGCAGGATCCCGTCTTTGGACCGGTGGTCATGGCCGGGCTTGGAGGCATCCATATAGAAGTCCTGAAAGACGTCGCGTTCCGTGCGGCGCCCGTCACTGTCGCTCAAGCTGAAGGGATGCTTCGCGAACTGCGGGGCCAGGCGATCCTCGATGGCGTCAGGGGCCAGCCCGCGGTCGACCGCGCGGCATTGTGCCGCTTCATCAGCGCAGTGTCCGTGTTCGGCGCAGCGTGCGGTTCACGGCTTCGCGAACTGGACCTCAATCCGGTGTTCGCCGGGCCCCAGGGTGCGGTGGCGGTAGACTGGCTGCTCGTCCTGCAGTGACCGCATGACGCTCACTGCGAGGAAGATAGAGGAGACGGCGGCAGCCATCGGCGATGCGATTGTGGCAACGCCTTGCCTTCATTCTCGAACCCTATCCGAAGCGACAGGCGCCGAGACGTGGCTCAAGTTCGAAAATCTGCAGTTCACCGGCTCCTTCAAGGACCGCGGCGCGCTCGCCAGACTGCTCTCGCTCGACCCGGCTGCGCGCCGCGCCGGCGTCATCGCGGCCTCCGCCGGCAATCACGCCCAAGGCGTCGCTTACCATGCGATGCGCCTCGGTATTCCGGCCGTGATCGTGATGCCGCGCTATACGCCCCACGTCAAAGTGGAGCGCACGCGGGCGTTCGGGGCCGAGACCGTGCTGGAAGGCGATGCGTTCGACGATGCCAATGTCGTCGCGCTCGCGCTGGCGAAAAAGCGCCGTCTCACCTTTATCCACGCTTACGACGATGAATTGGTCATCGCGGGGCAGGGTACCGTTGCGGTCGAGATGCTCGACGCTCAGCCGCGCTTCGACGTGCTTTTTGTGCCGGTAGGCGGCGGCGGGCTCATTTCGGGCATGGCAGTTGCGGGGAAGCACGTCCGACCGGACATGCGTATCGTGGGCGTTCAGTGCCGGCGCTTCCCGTCGATGCACGATGCGGTAAAAGGGATAGCGCCGGCGTTCGGCGCAAATACCATCGCAGAAGGAATCGCTGTCAAATCGCCGGGGACGCTCACTCTTCCCCTCGTCAAACGTCTGGTGGACGACATTGTGCTTGTCGAGGAAGGCGATATCGAGCAGGCGATCGTCATGCTGCTGGAAATAGAGAAGACCGTGGTCGAAGGCGCCGGAGCGGCTCCGCTCGCGGCGTTGATGAAGCACCGTGAGGCATATCGCGGAAAGCGGGCCGGGATCGTTCTTTCCGGCGGAAACATCGATGCCATCGTGCTCGCCGAGATCATCGAGCGCGGCCTGGTGCGTTCCGGGCGCCTTGCGCGACTCGTCGTCGAATTGCGTGATCTGCCAGGCGAACTTGCTCGCGTCACGGCCTGTCTAGCCGCCACCAACGCCAACATAGAAGAAGTCCATCATCAACGCGCATTCGCCGACCTTCCGCTGCAAAGCGCGGAAGTGGAATTCGTCCTGCAGACGCGCAGCAACGAGCACGTGACGGAAATCGTGAAGGCGCTTGCTGTCGCGGGTTTCAGGGCGCGCGCGTACCATCATTGATCGCGGCGCTCGCCGCATCCGGAGGTGGCGAGCGACTATCGGGAATCGCGGCGTATGCGCTAAACTAGCGACTCCCAACGCCCGGTGTCCACTATATGAATTTCCCTGGAATTGCGCTCAAGACGCTCACCGAAAAGCTGGTGGCGACGAAGGAAAGATCCATAGGATGGATCATCTTCAACAATCCCGAACGCCATAACGCGGTTTCACTCGAAATGTGGCAGTCGCTGCCGCTGGTGCTCGACGCGTTCAATGCCGATCCCGAGGTGCGGGTGATCGTGCTCAAGGGCGCGGGAGAAAAGGCGTTCGTGTCCGGCGCCGACATCTCGCAGTTCAAGGAGAAGCGCTCCAGCGCCGAAGCCGTCAGGATCTATAACGCGACTTCGGATGCGGCAAGCGAAGCGCTGCGCAACTGCCCCAAGCCGACGATTGCGATGATCCGCGGATACTGCATCGGCGGCGGCACGGCGACTGCTGTCAACTGTGACATTCGCATCGCGGCGGAAGATGCCCGCTTCGGCGTGCCGGCCGCGAAGCTCGGGCTCGGTTATCGCTATTCCGGAATCAATCGTCTCGCGAACCTCGTCGGGCCTTCTTTCACGGCCGAGATCTTCTTTACAGCGCGCCAGTTCAATGCCCAGGAGGCCCTGCAGATGAATCTCGTCAACCGGGTCGTCCCGGTCGTCGAGCTCGAGCGATACACGCGAGAGTATGCCGAGACTATCGCAAATAACGCGCCTCTTACCATCGCAGCGGTGAAGCGCACATTGATCGAGTATCAAAAGGACCCGGCGCAGCGCGATCTCGCGTTGTGCCAGAAGATGGTAGACACGTGCTTCGCGAGCGAAGACTACAAGGAAGGGCAGACCGCATTCATGGAGAAGCGGAAGCCGGTATTCAAGGGGCGTTGACCCGTAGCAGCTGTTCGAGAGGAATTAATGGACTTTGATGCGAATCGCCCGGACCTCGTCGTAGGCGTGATCGGTACCGGCGCCATGGGGCGCGGCATTGCACAAGTCGCCGCCGCCGGCGGTATGAACGTGCTCATGACCGACAGCCGCCCGGGTGCCGCGCAGGAGGCGCGCGACTTCATCGGAAAGATGCTCGCGCGTGCCGCGGAAAAGGGCAGCATGAGCGCGGACGCCGCAGAGGCCGCGATGAAGCGGCTCACCGTCGTGGGCGGGCCTGCCGACATGAAGCCCTGCCACATGGTGGTCGAAGCGATCGTCGAGAACCTGGAGGCGAAACGTGAGCTTTTCGCCGAGCTGGAAAGCATCGTCTCGCCCGACTGCATCCTGGCGTCCAACACGTCCTCTCTCTCGGTCACGACGATTGCCGCCAAACTGAAGAAGCCGCAGCGCTTCGCGGGGTTTCACTTCTTCAATCCGGTGCCCCTCATGAAGCTCGTGGAAGTGATCGACGGGCTGCAGACCGCGAACTGGGTGGCTGAGGCGTTGATGACGGTTGGCCGCCGCATGGGCAGGGAACCGGTGCGCTGCACGGATGCGCCGGGTTTCCTCGTGAACCAGGTGGGCCGTGGTTTCACACTCGAGGCAGCGCACTTGGTTTACGAGGGCGTGGCAAGCTTTGCTGACGTCGACCGGGTGATGCGCGACATAGGCGGTTTCCGCATGGGCCCGTTCGAGCTGATGGAGCTGACGGGGCTCGACGTGACGCACCCTGCGTCCGAGCTGATCTACCGCCAGTTCTTCGAGGAACCGCGCTACCGGCCGAACCTCATCATGCGCGCCCGCTACGAGGCGGGCGTGCTCGGACGCAAGAGCAGGAAGGGCTTCTACGATTACGATGCCGACATGAAGCCCATTGTGCCGCCGGAGCCCGCCCCGCCAGCGGCCTATCCCGGCAACGTGTGGGTGAGCCTGGCCGAACCGCGCGGGCATGCCGCGTTGACCGAACTGCTGCGCAAGCTGGGCGCCTCGATCGAAACCGGGCCGCGGCCGGGCGCAAACGCGCTTATCCTCGTAACGCCGGTCGGCGAAGATGCAACGACCTGCGCGGTCGAACAGGAATTGGATCCGAAGCGCACCGTCGCTGTCGACACGCTCTTCCCGATGGCGAAGCGGCGTACGATCATGGGAACGCCGGTGACCGATCATGTCTATCGCAATGCCGCCCATGGCCTGCTCGCATCCGATGGCGTGCCGGTAACGGTGTGCCGGGACAGCCCCGGGTTCATCGCTCAACGCATTGTCGCGATGATCGTCAACATCGGCTGCTCGATCGCCCAGAGCCGCACGGCGCAGCCCGCTGACATCGACAAGGCTGTGACGCTCGGTCTCAATTATCCGAACGGTCCGCTCAAATTCGGCGATGTGCTGGGGCCTGCGCAGATCCACAAGGTGCTCGCCTCCATGTACCGAATCTACGGCGACCCGCGTTATCGTCCCAACATCTGGCTCACGCGCCGCGCCCGCCTCGGCGTCTCGCTGCTCACGCCCGAGCCCTGACGGCTGCGTTTTTTCTACACAGCTTTCCGAGAGGAAAAAACATGCTTAATGCTTATCTGTATGACGGACTGCGCACTCCCTTCGGCCGCCACGCCGGCGCGCTCGCCAAGGTGCGTCCCGACGATCTGCTTGCGGAAATCATGAAGGCGGTCATGAAGAAATCGGCGTTCAAGCCGGAGCAGATCGAGGACATCATCGTAGGGTGCGCGAACCAGGGCGGCGAGGACAGCCGTTGCGTTGCCCGGCATGCGGGCCTGGTGGCCGGTTTGCCCATCGAGATACCGGGTACCGTTCTGCAACGCAACTGCGCGAGTGGGCTCGGCGCACTGGTGCACGCGGCGCATGCCATCACTGCGGGGGAAGGGGATGTCTACATGGTGGGGGGCGTAGAGAGCATGAGCCGCTCGCCGCTCGTTCTGAGCCGCTCCGAGTCTCCTTTCGCACGCGACGTGAAGCTTTACGACAGCACCATCGGCCCGCGCTTCTCGAATCCCAAGCTGGTGAAGCGGTTCGGCGATGACCAGATGCCGCAGACCGCCGACACGCTTGCCCGGGAATACGAAATCAAGCGCGAGGATGCGGACAAGTTCGCGCTGGCGTCTCAGCAGAAGTATGCCATCGCGAAAGGCGAGGGCTTCTTCGCGGGCGAGATCTCCCCGGTCGAGTTGCCGCCATCCCGCAAGGGCCCCGTGCCGCCGGTGACGGACGACGAGCATCCGCGCCCCAATACCGACCTCGAGGCGCTCGCCAAGATGCGTTCGTTGTATGAGGGCGGCGTGACCACGGCGGGCAACGCCTCGGGCGTGAACGACGGTGCGGTCGCCATGCTCCTTGCAACGCGCGAAGCCGGGGAAAAAGCAGGTGTCAAGCCCATCGCGCGCGTCATTGCAAGCGCTGCCGCGGGTGTGCCGCCGCAGATCATGGGCATCGGTCCGGTCGCCGCATCGAAGAAGGCGCTGGCGCGGGCAGGTCTCACCCTCAAGGACATGGACGTCATCGAGATCAACGAGGCGTTCGCCGCGCAGGTTCTCGCCTGCTTGAAGGGGCTTGGCGTCAGCTTCGACGACAAGCGCGTGAATCCCAACGGCGGCGCGATCGCAGTCGGGCATCCGCTCGGCGCATCGGGCACGCGCCTTGCGCTGACCGCGGCGCGACAACTGCAGCGCACCGGCGGCCGCTATGCGCTCGTCAGCCTGTGCATCGGCGGCGGGCAGGGCATGGCCGCCATACTCGAGCGCGCCTGAAAGCGTCTGCGCGGCATGACCGACCATTCGTCGGTGACGCTCATCGGCGGGAAGTTTCGCTGGGACGATCCGCTGCTCATCGAAGAGCAGCTGACCGATGAGGAGCGCCTGATCCGCGACGCTGCGCGCGCCTACGCGCAGGAAAAGCTCGTGCCGCGCGTCATCGAGTGGAACAGGCGCGAGGACTTCGATCCGGCCGTGATGCACGAAATGGGCGAGCTGGGCTTTCTCGGCGCGCAACTCCAGGGTTACGGATGCGCAGGCATAGGCTATGTCGCCTACGGGCTCATCATGCGCGAGCTCGAAAGGGTGGACACATCTTTTCGCTCGGCCTGCAGCGTGCAGAGCGCGCTCGCGATGACGCCCATCTTCGCTTATGGCAGTGAAGCGCAGCGCCAGAAGTACCTGCCCAAGATGGCGAAAGGGGAGCTCCTCGGCTGCTTCGGCCTGACCGAGCCCGATCACGGGTCCGATCCGGGGAGCATGAAGTCCCGTGCCAAACGCGTGGGCGGCGGATATGTCCTGAGCGGGACCAAGCTCTGGATCACCCATGCGCCCATCGCCGACATCATGGTCGTGTGGGCAAAGGACGACGGCGGTGTCGTCCGCGGGTTCATACTCGAGCGTGGAATGAAGGGGCTTTCCACGCGCAAGATCGAAGGCAAGTTCTCGGTGCGCATCTCGCCCACGGGAGAGATCGTAATGGACCAGGTTTTCGTGCCCGACGAGAACGTCCTGCCGAACGTGTCGGGACTGAAGGGCCCCTTCGGATGTCTCAACAACGCGCGCTTCGGCATATGCTGGGGCGTGTTCGGCGCGGCGGAAGCATGCTGGCACACGGCGCGACAGTACGTGATGGACCGCAAGCAGTTCGGCCGCCCGCTCGCCGCCAATCAACTCGTACAGAAGAAGCTCGCCGACATGCAGACCGGGATCGCGCTGGGGCTCCTCGCGTGCCTGCACGTGAGCCGTTTGCGCGAGCAGGGGAAGGCCACTCCGGAAATGGTGTCGCTCCTCAAGCGCCACAGCGCCGGCACGGCGCTCGACATCGCCCGCGTTGCGCGCGACATGCTCGGCGGCAACGGCATCTCCGACGCATATCCCGTCATACGCCACATGCTCAATCTGGAAACGGTCAACACGCTCGAAGGCACGCACGACATCCACGCGCTGGTGCTGGGTCGGGCGCAGACCGGGATTGCGGCGTTCAACTAGCCGCCTGCCGTTTCTCACCGGCTCCTCCCGCTTCGCTCTCGCCCGTTTTTGGAGCTGACATTCCGGCGGTCAGCGTGTAGCGCACTGCGTCTTCAACCGTCATATCGACCGGCTCGACGCGGGATCGCGGCAGGAACAGGGTGAAGCCCCCGATCTGGTAGCTCATCGGAAGATATACCGCGACGGTATCCTCTTTCGGAGCGAGCCCCTTCGGCTGATCGGTGAAGTCTTCGCGCGTGACAAAGCCGATGAGGCGCATGTCTTCTCCCAGTGTAACCGTCACGACTTTGTGAAACCGCTGCCTGGAACGGTCGCCGGAGAGGAATGCGGCCAGGTCACGGATCGCCCCGTATATGCTCTTGATGACCGGGATGCGCTCCATCAGCGCCTCCGCCCGTTCGAGCAGCGAACGAGTGACCCAGACGTTGATGGTGAGACCGGCGATGAAGACGAGAACTATTCCGAGCAGTACGCCGAGTCCGGTGCGGTAGTACTTGTCGGGCAGAACGAGCCGGACCATACCGCCCAGCAGCGCTTCCGCGCTGACAACGAGCCAATAGACCATCGCGAGCGTGATCGCGATCGGGAGGATGACGACGAGTCCGCGCAGGAAGACCCTCGAGGCGCGTCTCGCGATCTTTCTCGGCATGGAATCCAAAGTGATGCCTCCGGTAAAGGACGATGACAATTGGGAACGCCGAGAAGCTTGTGGCGTTCGGACCCGGCGGCCGCGCATGCATCGGGCGTGCCAGACGCTTTGACGCCTCGAGCAACGCGAAAGTGCCTGTCAAAGACGACGTCATGTGCCGACCGGGCCGTGGCTTCGCGCGCGGACTTCCCCGCAGGCCGCTTGTAGGATACGATGCGGTCACAAACTTTTACGCGATCGCCCGTCTGCGGGCGCAATCGCACGCGGCCCCTGGGACCGCATCATAAAAAAACCGGAAGAGCATTCCTGATCGTGAAGAGCCCGAGCATCCGCGGTCGCATCGCGTCTCTGGTCGTCATCGCCGCGTTGCCTGCTTTGGCGCTGTCCCTTTACAGCGGTATCGCGCAGCGCGCTCAGGCGCAGGCCTACGCACGAGCGGATTTGCAGCGATATGCCCGGCTTGCCGCCGAACGGCTGCAAACCGAGGGCGCACGCCAGCTGCGGACGGCAGGCACCCTCCCGAGCTCCGGTATGCTCACCATCGTCGACCATGCCGGCCGGATACTCGCGCGGCATCCCGAAGCGGAGAGCCTGCGGGCGGATGAAGAAACGCTCGGTGCGGCGGTGCTCGAGGCCATGCATGCTGCCGAGGGCGGCGTGTTCGAGGCGACGGACAGCGCGGGGCGCGCACGACTCTACGCGATGGAAAGCGTGCGCACCGATGCGCGCGGGCAGGGCACGCTCAACGTTCTCGTTAGCATCCCGCGAAAAGCTGCTTTCGCTGATGCGAGGAAGGCATTGTTCCAGACAATTGCCGGGATTGTGATCGTTACGGGCCTGCTGCTCTTCTGTGCATGGTACGGCCCGGAGTTCGCGGTGCTTCGGCGGCTTCGCGCGCTGGTCGCGATGACGAGCCACATACGGGCCGGCGATCTCACGGCACGCACGAACTTTCCGCCGGGCGACGAAGAGATCGGCCAGCTCGGCCATGCGCTCGACGACATGGCGCAGGCATTGCAGAAGCGCGACGCGGATTTGAAGCAGGCGCTGCGCGAGCTGAGCGAGCAGGTGATCACCGATCCCCTGACAAGGCTCAACAATCGCCGCTATCTGTGGGATTTTCTGGGCCGCGACCTGATACGGGCACGGCGCGCGGTCTTGCCGGTCGCGGCCATCCTCTTCGATATCGATCATTTCAAGCGGTTCAACGACACGTGGGGTCACGAAGCAGGGGATCTCGTGCTGAAATCCGTCGCGGACGTGATCCGCCAGAACGTGCGCGGATCGGATATCGCCTGTCGCTATGGCGGCGAAGAGTTCATCATCGTGCTGCCGGAGGCCACGCGCAACGTGGCCGTCGAGCGCGCAGAGACCATCCGGCGCGACATCGAGCGGATGGAGCTCGTGCTGGGGGACAAGAAGCTCGATCGCGTTACCGCTTCGTTCGGCGTCGCACTGTATCCCACCCATGCCGACAACGCCGAAGCGCTGGTGCGCACCGCCGACGGCGCGCTTTACCAGGCGAAAGAGAACGGCCGCAACCGCGTGCACGTTTTCGAAGCGGCGCCTTCTCTCCTGTAACTGTTGCACAACGCTTCCATTCACTCCGCCTCTTCCGGTGGCTTCACCCGCCTGAACATCGCTAGCAGGAGCAGGTCGTAGACGATTTTCAGCGTGCCGCACACTATGAGCGGCCAGCCGAATGTCGTGACTGAAAGGAGATAGCCTGCAAGCGCCGGGCTTACTGCGGCGGCGACGCTCCGCGGCACGGCCGTCACGCTTGCTGCCGCGGCGCGTTCTCCCGACGAGACGACGGCCATGACGTATGAGGTGCGCGCGGGCACGTCCATCTGGGACAGCGCGCTGCGCAGAAAGAGGAAGAGCAGGACAAGCGGCAGCGTCGGCATGAAAGGCACCAGGATCAAGAACACGCTCGAAGGCAGGTGCGTGAAAACCATGGTGTTCACGAGGCCGAAACGCGCGGCCACCCGCGGCGAGGCGAGCTGCGAGAGCGCGCTCAGGATGCCGACCCAGAAGAAAACAGTGCCGGCGGTCGCCACCGAAAGCTCGAAGCGCTCGAAGAGCCAGAGCGCGAGCAACGATTGCACTGCGAAGCCGCCGGCGAACGCATCGAGGCTGAAGAGCGCGGCGAGCTTCAGTACGGTGCGCCGTGACTTCCCGAGCGGAGTGGGCCGTGTCTCGGGCTCCGCGTCGACGCCCGTCGCGAGATCCTGGTAAAGCCGGAGACTGAGCAAACCCAGTAAGCCATAGAGCACGAACATCGCCTGCAATGCCCCTTTGAGCTCGATTCCGAACGCGCTCCCCGCAAGCGCCGGAATACCGGCAGCCTGTGCCCCCAGCGCGCCGACGAGCGCGCCGACCAGGCTGTAGCGGGCGAACAGTGCCGTGCGCGACTGCGCCGTGACGGTTTGCGCAAGCAGCGCGTGCTCGAGCGGGGAGAACACGCTGACGTCGCCGGACGAAGGGTTGAGCGTGCCGGCGAACGCGACCAGCACGAGAGGCCAAAAATCCGTCACAAGCACGAATGCGAGGCCCGTTGCCGCCATGAGGAGCGAGGCGGTCCGCAGCAGGCTGCGGCCGTGGTAGCGGTGCGCCACGAAACCCACAGCGAGTGTCATTGCGCCCGAGCCGAGCAACGTGGCGGTCACGATGACGCCGACTTGCAGCGCGGTAAAACCGAGCAGCGTGAGGTAGAACGGCAGCAGCAGGCTCATGTAGCCGTCGCCGAACGCGCGCAGCGCGCGCGACGCGAGTATGCGCCCGGCATCGGGCTGCGTGCCGGGAGGGAGCAGGAAAGGCAAGCGCACTGAATGAAATGCCTGTTCTATCGAAAGGTCGCCGATCCGCCGCAGGGAAGCACTGCGATCCTGTGCGCTATACTGAACCTTTTCCGCTGTGCGAGGAGAAAAACATGATCGACGTATACAGCTGGCCGACGCCCAACGGCCACAAGGTGCACATCATGCTCGAAGAGACCGGGCTTCCATATCGGGTGCACGGCATCAACATCCGAGCGGGCGACCAGTTCAGCCCGGAGTTCCTGAAGGTCAGCCCGAACAATCGCATCCCGGCCATCGTCGATCACGAGGGCCCGAACGGCAGGCCGCTTTCGCTGTTCGAGTCCGGAGCCATCCTTCTTTACCTTGCATCCAAGACCGGGAAGTTCCTGCCGATCGACATGCATGCGCGCTGGACTTGCGTGCAGTGGCTTATGTGGCAGATGGGCGGCGTCGGCCCCATGTTCGGGCAGGCGAACCACTTCCGCCGCTATGCGAAGGAGAAGATTCAGTACGCCATCGACCGCTATACCCGAGAAGGGAATCGTCTCACCAACGTGCTCGACAAGCGGCTCGCCGAGGCGCCGTACCTGGCGGGGGACGAGTACTCGATCGCTGACATCGCGGTGTTTCCGTGGATGCGCGGATCCGAGACCCGCGGCGTCAATATCGCGGAATATCCCAACGTCGAACGCTGGTTCAATGCCATCAATGCAAGGCCTGCTGTGCAGCGCGGTGTACAAGTGCTCGCGAGCGGGCACGAAAGCGCGCCGCATGACGACAAATCGTGGGAAATCATGTTCGGCAAAGTCCAGTTCGAGCGGCGATGATCGCGCTGCATTCGACCGTGCTCACGTAACGTTTTAGTGTGCAGTGCAGAATGGCGCGGCGAAAGTTTTGAGGTAGAATTATCGCGTTCCCCGGCAGACCGGCTGTTTAGAGCCGCTTTGCCTTTGTTTTTCAATCAGAAGATGCTTGCGCATCGTTCGGGAAGGACATCCAATGAACCAACCCGCACTTGCGGCCCACGTCGCGCCATCCCCCGAGACTCCTTCGTATGTGAATCACGCCAGGCTCACGCAGTGGGTGAGCGACATCGCGCGACTCACGAAGCCCGATCGCGTGTACTGGTGCGATGGCTCGCAGGAGGAGTACGACCGTCTCTGTCAGGAGATGGTCGCATCCGGAATGCTCATCAAGTTGAATCCCGAGAAACGTCCCGGCAGCTTCCTTGCGCGCTCCGATCCGGATGATGTCGCCCGCATGGAAGAACGCACCTTCGTATGCAGCCGCGACAAGGAGGATGCGGGGCCCAACAACAACTGGGTCGCGCCTGATGAAATGCGTGTCACCCTGGCCGGCCTCTTCGATGGATGCATGCGCGGGCGCACGATGTATGTGATTCCCTACAGCATGGGCCCGCTCGGCTCGCACATCGCGCATATCGGTGTGGAGATCACCGATTCGCCGTACGTGGTCGTCAGCATGCGCATCATGACCCGCATCGGGCGGAAGGTGCTCGACGTGCTGGGCCACGACGGTTATTTCGTTCCCTGCGTGCATTCCGTCGGCATGCCGCTCGCGCCCGGCCAGAAAGACGTTCCCTGGCCGAGCAACAAGGAGCACAAGTACATCGTGCACTATCCCGAGACGAAGGAGATCTGGTCCTTCGGGAGCGGCTACGGCGGCAATGCGCTGCTCGGCAAGAAATGCTTTGCGCTGCGCATCGCGTCCATCATGGCGCGCGAGCAGGGCTGGCTCGCCGAGCATATGCTGATCCTCGGGATCCAGCCGCCGAAGGGCCGCAAGCACTACATCGCAGCCGCGTTCCCGAGCGCTTGCGGCAAGACCAATCTCGCCATGCTGATCCCTCCCAAAGCGCTCAAGGGCTGGAAAGTCACAACGGTGGGCGAAGACATCGCCTGGATCAAGCCCGGGAAGGATGGCCGGCTCTATGCGATCAATCCCGAGGCGGGGGCGTTTGGCGTCGCGCCGGGCACATCGGACAAGACCAACGCCAACTGCATGGCAGCGCTTACGCGCGATACGATTTTCACCAATGTCGCGCTTACGCCGGACGGCGACGTGTGGTGGGAAGGCATGACGAAGAAGCCGCCGAAAAAGCTCATCGACTGGCAGGGGCGGCCGTGGACGCCGCAGAGCGGCACCAAGGCCGCGCACCCGAACGCGCGCTTCACCGTGCATTCGAGCCAGATCCCATCCCTCGATCCGGAATGGGAGAATCCGGACGGCGTTCCCATCAGCGCCTTCCTGTTCGGCGGCCGCCGCAGCACGACGGTTCCGCTCGTCACGCAGGCGTTCAACTGGGTGCACGGCGTGTACCTGGCGGCGACGATGGCCTCCGAGACCACTGCGGCGATCGTCGGCAAGGTGGGCGTCGTGCGGCGCGATCCTTTCGCCATGCTGCCGTTCTGCGGCTACCACTACGGGGACTACTTCCAGCACTGGCTCAACGTCGGGCGCAGCATCGAGCACCGTCCCCAGGTCTTCGGAGTCAACTGGTTCCGCGTCGACGAGGAAGGCAAGTTCATGTGGCCGGGCTTCGGCGAGAACATGCGCGTGCTGAAGTGGATCGTCGAGCGTTGCGAGGGCAGGGCGGGGGCGCGGGAAACATCGCTCGGCTGGATGCCGCGTTACGAAGACATGGAGTGGAAGGGCCTGCCTGACATGACGCCCGAGCGTTTCGAGAAGCTCACGGCGGTCGATCCGCATCTCTGGGGCGAGGAGCTTCGCGACCACGGCGAGCTCTTCGGCAAGCTGCAGAGCCGGCTTCCGAGAGAAATGTCGCTGCAGCGCGAACTGATGGAGCTTACGCTGCCCCGTAACTAGCGGGCGGTGGTCCAGACTAAATGGGGGCGCTGCGGCGCCCCCATTTCATTTACCGCTCAGAGTCCCGCGCGATTCTTTCCTTTCACGGCGCGGTTCACGACGTTTACCGGCCATTCCCCCGAAAGCACCCTTTTCACTTCATTCGGGGCGCCCGCCTGGAGACCGACCAGCGCCTGCTCGCTGTACCACGCTACATGCGGGTTGAGTATGACGTTCTCGCGCCCGCGCAGCGGGTGCGGATCGGGTAACGGTTCGGGATCCGTCGTGTCGAGCGCACAGCCGGCGATCTTTCCCGCATCGAGGGCCCGCACCAGCGCGGCCGTGTCCACGATCGGGCCGCGCGCGCAGTTTACGAGCACGGCGGTGGGCTTCATGCGCGAGAACGCCTCGTCGTTCATCATCCCGCGGGTTTTGCCGGTGAGGGGAGGATGGAGCGACACGAAATCCGCCTCGCGCAGCAGTTCGTCGAACGCGACTTTCTTGCCCGGGACCTGAAACTGACCCTCTTCGATGTAGGGATCGGCGAAGAGGATGCGCATACCGAAGCTTGCCGCCCGCAGGGCGACCTGCCGCGCGATATTTCCGAAGCCTACGAGCCCGAGCGTGCGCCCCGCAACGCGGTACAGCGGCTTGCCGGGCGGCACTTCCCAGCGTCCGCTGCGCACCTGACGATCGTAGAACGCCACCTTGCGTGCGGCCGCGAGAAGGAGCGCCATCGTATGTTCGGCGACTTCCTCGATGCAGTAGGTCGGATTGTTGGTGACGATAATGCCCGCCGCGGTTGCCGCATCGAGATCGATCGTATCGACACCGATGCCGTAGCGCGCAATGATCCTGCACTTCGGCATCTTCGCCATGACATCCGCGGTAATCGGCCCGGCGTAGGTGTTGAGCAGCGCGTCGCAATCGGCCGCCTGTGCCAGGAATTCCTCGGGCTTCTTCGTCTGCAGCGGCACAAGCTCGGCAAGCCCTGCGAGCGTGTTTCTTTCCACGTCCAGCGATTCCCAGACGTAATCGGTGAGCACCACTTTGGCTTTTGCGGCCATAGTTCTTCCTCTCCAGATTGCAGCGTGGGCAGCGCGCCGCAGGGAATCTCAGGCGCCGCTTCCCGCAGGCGTCGTGTAGATCTCGGCGTTCCAGCAGTTGGGCGGCTGGCGCCCCTCGAGCACGGCCATGATGTTGTCCACCACGACGTTCGCCATCGCTTCCCGCAGCTCGCGCGCTGCGCTGCCGAGATGCGGCGTGAGCACCACGTTCGGGAGGGTGATGAGCCGCGCGTCCACTTGCGGCTCGTGCTCGAACACGTCGAGCCCGGCTCCGGCGATGCGCCGTTCGATCAGTGCCCGGGCGAGGGCCGACTCATCGATGACCGGCCCGCGGGCCGTGTTGATCAGAAACGCGCTCGCCTTCATGAGGCCGAGTTCCCGCTCCCCGATCTGATGGCGGGTTTCGGGCGTAAGCGGTGTGTGGATCGAGACGAAATCCGCCTGCGCGAGCAGCGTGTCGAGCGGAACATATGCCATCCCGAGCTCCTGCTCCGCCTCCGGCTTGCGCCGCGGGCTCGAGTAGATGAGCTTCATCCCGAAACTCCGCGCGCGCCGCGCGACCGCCCGGCCGATACGCCCACCGCCGCCGATGAGCCCCAGCACCTTGCCGCCCAGCGTGACGCCTTCGAGATGCGAAGACTGCGCGCCCGGAAAAAGGCCTGCTCGCACGAGCTTGTCTCCTTCCACGATGCGGCGCGCCACCGCGAGCAGCAGCGCCATATGGAGATCCGCGGTCGCCTCGGTGACGATGGGCGGGATGACCGTAACCGGGATGCGTCGGCGTGTCGCTTCCGCCACATCGATGTCGGACGGCGTGATCTTCATCGAGGCGACCGCCTTGAGCCCGGGATTGGCTGCGATCACGTCACCATCGACGCGATCGTGCAGCAGGCAGAACAGGATGTCGTGGGTGCGCACTGCGGCGAGCAGCTCGTCCTTGGTTGCGATGTGCACAGCATCCGGATTGAAGTCGAGTTCCGCCACCTTGCGCAGCCGTTCGAGGGCGCTATTCGCAACCGGCTGGGTGACGAATATGCGGGGACGCGTCATGCCTCAAGTCCTGCGCAGATGCGACAGGCGTAGGCTTCGAGCGCCTGTGCGGTGACGCCGACCGCTCCGTGCTGCCGGCGGTTGTATTCTTCGGGTTCGAGCTCGGTGCGGAACGAATCGTTAAGGCGGTTGATCATGTTGAACATGGCGCAGGCGAGCGATATTTCGACGATCTCCGCGTCGTTGAAGTGGCGGCGCATTTCCAACCACACCGCGTCATCCCGCTTCGCGGTGTTGAGGGTCATCGCTTCAGACCACGCGAGCGCGGCCTTCTCGCGGTCGGTGAACAGAGCGCTCGCGCGATAGTCGCCCTGCAACGCGTCGAACTCCGCGTCGGTAAGTCCCAGTGCTTGACCAAGCACCCGGTTGTGCTCCGTTCAGTACCTGCACCCGTTGAGGGTGGAAGTCTTGAGTACCGCGAGGTTGCGCAGCCTCACGTCCGACACCGCGCCGGCGTTCGGCTGGCGCACCGCCGCCACCAGCGGGAGAAACCAGCGCGCGAGGCACGGGCTGTGCGCAAGGATGCGCTGCAGGTTTGCGGTGCGCCCGAGGAGCTCGTTCGAGGCCGCAAAGATTTCCTTTGCCACGCCGGTCGCTTCCTCGTCAGTGATGCCGCGGATCCTCTGGCTCATTGCGTCACCACCGCCCCGTGTTGATCGCGGCCACCGTGTCCGGCCGCCAGCGCACGATTCCCGATACACCATCCACCGCGACGAGCGACCCGTCCGGTATTGAAGAGGTTGCATCGGTTACGCCCAGCACCATCGGAATGCCGCGCTCGCGTGCGAGCGAAGCAAGGTGCGAAGTGCTCCCGCCCAGTTCTGCCACGACACCCGCTACGCCGGTCAGCACCTGGCTCAATGCCGGACCTGCCATTTTCGTGACGAGGACGGCGCCCGGCGCAACGCGCGAGAGCTCGCATTCGCAGTTCACCACGCAGGCGGGCCCCGCCGCCCATCCGGCTCCCGCGGGCTGGCCGCGCAGTTTCGGCTGCCGCACCCAGTCTTCGTCCACCGCGTTTTGCTCTTCCTGCTGCAAATGCAGCGGGCGAGACTGCAGCAGCTTGACGCCCCTATCGTCGAGCGCCCACTCGATCTCCACCGGTCTTCCCATCAGCGCCTCGGCCCGGAGTAACAGGCGCCCCAGCTCGATGACCTGTGCATCGTCCACGCAGCGTCGCGGAGCGGAGCGCTTCGGGCGCAGAGAAGGACGGCGATGCACGCAGGTCACGGCGTGATAGCCTGGCCCTGCAACCGCTTCCTGAAGCGCGCCGTCGCGGTTCAGCACATAGCGATCGGGCGTCACTTCGCCTTGCGCAATGGCCGAACCCAGACCGGGTGTCGCGTTGATCAGCATGTTGCCGTCCGCCGTGCGGCTCAATCCGCCGCCTGCCGCGCGTGCGGCGACGAGGGGCTGGACCAGCACTGCCATTGCCGTTTCGGCAGGGTCGATGTCGTGCGTCGCCATGTACCGCAGCGCGCGCGTCGACCACAATGCCGTCCAGCAGGCGCGAACAGCGACGAGAAAGTCGGTCTCGCTGTCCAGTCCCAGATAGCTCTCGAACTGCCCGGCGAAACTCGAGCCGGAGCAGTCTTCGACCAGCGCCGACGACCGCACGACCACGGGTCCGTTGCAGTCTTTCGCCAGCTGCCGGTACGCGGCAAGAACCGGCTCCAGGACATCCCCAGCGATGGGCCGTTCCATCAGCCCCAGTTTCATGTTCAGCGCACAGCGCCGGGCGCTAGCTGGATCGTCGCTTGCGAAAACACCGCGCGCCGCGGCCTCCAGGCCAGCGGACTTCAACTGGCTGCGGTAGGCGGCAGCGTCGATACAGAAACCGCCGGGAATGGGGCACCCGGCGTGGCCCAAGGCTGCGAGATTGGCAGCTTTCGGTCCGAAGCGACCGGCGTCGGCCGCCTCCGGGGCAGCAAGCGGGACGATGAGATGCGCCATTTGCCGCTCAGCGCCCCTCGAGCTTGCCGTAGGTCGAGTACCCCGGCATCGGATCGACGACGGTGATCTGCTCGACCGGGAAGTTCGACACGATTTCGATGCTGTCCTTGTGCACGATCAGCATCTCTTCGATCCGGACACCCCACTGGTGAGGTTTCCCGTGCTGGGTCTCCAGCGCGAAGGTCATGCCCTCTTGAATTTCGACGGGATGGTCGAGCGACCAGATGCGCGAGATGACGGGCGGATCGTACTGGGCAAGGCCGAGCCCGTGGCCCCACAGGTTGGCCGCGGCCTGGTCTTCCTCCTCGTAGCCCCAGGTCTCCTTGGCGGACGGCCACTTCATCGCGATATCGCGCGTCGTGACGCCGACCTTCACTGCCTTGATGGAGTCATAGAGCCACTTGAGCGCGGTCGCGTAGTAGTCCTTCTGCTCCTGGGTCGGCTCCTTGCCCACGATGTAGGTGCGGTAGTAGCACGACTTGTAGCCGTTCCAGGTGAGCGCCGCAAGGTCCATGAAGACGATATCGCCGGGCTTGATGATGCGGTCCGAGAAGTTTCGCCAGTTCGGCCACGTGTTGAGGCCCGAGGAGACGATAACGTCCTCGACGTCCTCCATGCCGGGGATGTTATAGAGGAACTCCATGATGTGCGCGGTCAACTGGTTTTCGGTGAGGCCGGGCCTGAGAAACTTCATGAACTCCCAGTGCGCGGCGTCGCCGATGGCGCCGACCATGCGGAAGCATTCCTGCTCGTCCTGGTTCTTGACCGCGCGCGCTTCCATCATCGGCGTCATGCCGTCGGCCCACTCGATCTTCGCGTCCTTGAAGATCT
>CAMPGR010000058.1 GCA_946885605.1 uncultured Pseudomonadota bacterium | reverse complement strand
CCGCAGCCGCTTCCTTAAGTACGCCTTATCCTGCTCCGCGTGTATCAATGCCAGCCGGAAATCGAGAGCTTCGGCTGCAGCGATTTCGCGCACGAGCTGATGCACGAGCGCGAGCTGCATGTCATTGCCGCCCGTGCCCGCCGAGCCGATCAGCAGCGGAATCCTCAGGCGCCGGGCGCCGAGCAGCATCAACTTGAGGTCACGGCGTATGGCGTCTTTCGGAAAGGCGGTGCGGCCGGAACCAAGATACTCGGGACCCGGATCGGTCGAGCCTGCGTCGCAACCGATGAAGTGCGGCTTCCGGGCAAGCGCGGCTTCGAAGGACGACTCGAGAAAGCCCGACCCGCACACGCCGGTGGGCGACAGTATTCTGATTTCGTCCATTCGTGTGCGGCGGTGTGAAGGAAATGGGCGCAGTATAATACCGGTACCCAAAGAGGGGATACATGAGGAGGAGCAGATGAAACGGAGGAGCAGATGAAGCGTATCGGTGCGATTGTCGGTCTTGCGATGCTCGGCGCGGCCACCGGTTTGGCGGCTGCAGCGTCCTATCCGTCCAAGCCCATTGAGATGGTTGTCGCCGGCGCGGCGGGCGGCGGCCTCGACCTGACCGGCCGTGCGCTCGACAGCGCGCTGCGCGAGGCCAAGCTCTTCAATCAGACCTTCGTCATCAAGAATATGGGCGGTGCGGGCGGCAACATCGCCAAGACCTACGTCAATCAGAAAAAAGGCGATGCGCACGTGGTCTACGTCGAGTCGAACAGGATCTACGTCAACAAGATCGTCGGCACCACCGAGCTCGACCACCGCGATGTGGCGCCGCTCGGCCGGCTCATTACCGAGTATCTTGCGTGGGTCGTGCGCGCGGATTCACCGTACAAGTCGCCAAAGGAAGTCCTCGCAAAGCTGAAAGCGGATCCGTCTTCCGTTGTGTTCGGCGTAGGCACCGTGCCCAGCAACGATCAGATGAACATCCTGCGCCCGGCCATGGCCTCCGGCGTCGACCCGAAGAAAGTGCAGATCGTCTCGTTCAAGGCGGGCGGCGATCTCATGGTTCAGCTGCTCGGCGGGCACGTCGCCGTGATTTCCACCGGGCTCTCCGAGGCGATCGAGCAGGTCAAGGCCGGAAAAGTGCGCGTGATCGCCGTCTCCTCGCCGAAGCCGCTCGCCGGTGATTTGTCGCAGGTGCCGACGTGGCGCTCGGTCGGCATCGATGTCAGCATCCTGCACTGGCGCGGACTTTTTGGCCCGCCCGGAATACCGGCCGAGGCCGTGAAGTACTGGGACAACGCGCTCGGCAAGATGGTGAAGACCGACGCGTGGAAGAAGATGCTCGAGAAGCACGGCTGGTTCGATGCCTACGCGAGCTCTGCGACCTTCCGCAAGGACCTCGACGAGGAAATGAAAGTGAACGCGCAGATCCTCACCGAGCTCGGCATGGCGAAGGGGCTCGCGAAGAAATAGGATGGCGGAAGAGAGTGGGAGTCGAACCCACACAGGACCGCCAGCGGCCCCTACCGGGTTTGAAGTCCGGCCGCCCCACCGGGAGCGATTCCCTTCCGTAGCGAGAGCAATCTTGAAATGCGCCGGCCGGCTACGTGACCGTTCCTGCGTTCACGTATGACCGGCTTCATGTCGCAGGCCGTATTTTACACGGCGCAGACGCCATGATGGGGCGATGTCGCCGTTAAGTTTTTCCTGGCGTACGGGCCGAGCCGTGGCACAATTGCACCGTATCGGCGCGCGAGTGATGCAGACGGCGCGCGGGGATCGATAAACATCACCGGGATCTTAGGGAGGGAAAAATGGACGACCACGTCGACCGCGCACTGCGGCCGCTGGTGGAGAAACTGCGCGCACGGTATCCGCAGGTACATGTCGTCGAGGCGCGCAGGACCGTTTGGGACGACGGTTTCGTGCAGCAGATCGTTCGCTATCGCGCGCCCCTTGCCGACCTTCGGAATGCCGGCCTCGTCACGGACGAAATGCTCACGGCGAGAGAATCAACCTCGGCGTACGGAGAAAGCTCGCTCGGCGAAGCCTTTCACTTGAGTCAGTTCTCGGCGGAACGCGACGGATGCTGGGAACTCGACCTGTGCACGGAGAGCGTTCCCCGCGACGGCGGGCTTACGAAGACCGACGACGCGCGATGCCTGCTGGAGCGCATTTTCAAGGATTGCCGGCGCGCGCCGAACGGCCGCGCATGACGCTGTGCCGGCGCATGCCGGGCAGTTTACCTTCACTCCCGCAGCACAGCTCGCATCATGCGAGCCGCTCGGCTATCGCGCGCGCAGCTTGCTTTGCTTCCGACACCGCGTCCGGCAGGAGACCGCTGTAGCGGCTGCGCAGAGCGCCGACCGCCCATAGGCCGGGCAACGCCGTCTCCAGAGTCTCCCCGGTCACGACGAATCCCGCGCTATCCCGTTCGATTTCCTGCGGCACAAATTCGTTGTTCGGGGCAAGCCCGATATAGGCAAAGACCCCGGCGCACGGAATGTCCTCGCTGCGGCTGTCGGCGTAGGCGATCCGCACGCGCTCGACCATCTGCCCCCCGTCGATCGCCGTCACCCGCGCATTCCAGACGGTCGTAATGCGCGGATTCGAACGCACCTGATCGACGAAAAGCGGCTGCGCGCGAAAAGCGGCGCCGCGGTGCACGATGCGTACATTGCGGCAATACTTCGCGAGCACGAGCGCTTCCTGCAGCGCCGAGTCTCCGCCGCCCACGACCACCACGTCCTCATCCTGGTACATCGGGCCGTCGCAATCGGCGCACTGCGACACGCCGCGCCCTTCGAATTCGGACTCGCCCGGAATGCCGAGCTTTTTCAACCGCGCGCCGGAGGCGAGGACGATGTGGCGCGCTTCGTAAGTGGCCGCGGCCGTCGTTAACTGCTTTGTCGCGCCGCGGTCCTTGATGGCCGTGACGGCTTCCTGAATGCTCGTCACGCCGAGATCCGCGTTCGCCTGCATGAGCTCCGAGGCGATTTCCGCACCGGAAACCGTGTGCGAAGGGTCGGGCGCCGGTTCCAGCTCGTTCACGTTGAGCACCAGCCCGCCGAAGAGCTGCGCCTCCAGCGTCGCGGTCTTGATGCCGAACTGCGCGAGGGCGTGCGCGGCGGTGAGTCCGCTTATGCCTTCACCGACAACCAGAACGTCATAGCTTGCTTGCGCCACAGTGTCTCCTTTACTTCATTTCAGCGTTTGACCGGATGCGTCGGACGCGGTGATCTCGCCTTCGCATGCGGCACGTTGGCAGCCGCCTTTACGGCGCGAGGAGGGCTCGCCGGTCCGGCGGCGGCACCCAGTATGGGGATGTAATCCTTGCGCATCTTCCGGGCGTCGCCGATGCGCTGCGTGATGCCCAGCGTGTCGAAAAATTCGAGGATCTCGATCGCAAGCGTCCGCCCGATGCCGGTCACGTCACGGAACTGTGCCGCGGTGAACATGCCGTTTGCCTGCGCCTCGGACGTCGCCTTGGCGATCGCCGCCAGCGTGGCGAGCGTAGCGCGCGGGTAGAACCGGTCTCCGGTCACTCTCATCACTTCGCGGCCGCGTGCCTTGCGATGCAGGAAATCCTTCAGCACCGGCTCCTTCAACTTGAGGTTCGCCGCCAGCTCGCGGATCGGTGGGACCGCGAACCCCGCGGATTCCAGCGCGGGCCGTACCATTTGCCACAACCGGTCGTCCTCGGGATTGGATGTGGGATTGTGGCCGGGCAACCGGACGAGCGCACCGCTCACTTCGACTTTGCGCTCGTCGGCAAGGCCGCGCACGAGCGCGGCGAACACGTCCGCCGGCAACTGTGCCGCAAGTTCCGCGCGCAACGCCTCGATCTCCTTCCCGAGTGCCTGAGGTGTTTCGGCATGAAACGCCGCCAGCGCCGCAGGGATCTTTTCCCGCAGCGCTTCGTGTTGCGCGCGGGTGATGCCGACCCGCAATTCCTTACCCACTGCGACGATGCCAGCGGCTGCGTAAAGCCCGGACGCGCGCTCCGGCGTGAGGTTGAACATTTTCTCGAAGCGCGTGAGATCGATGCCTGTGATCGACACTCTGGCGAGCGCAGCGAGCGTGTCTTCGAGCGATTCCTCTTCGTAGGCGGCGAGCATTGCAAACCGGACGGAGCCCCGCGCACGACCCGATGGCGAAAATGGATCGAGCACAATGCCGCCGCCCAGCGTGCGGTTTCCCGACTGGTCGCGCAGTATGAAGCGGTCGCCGTGAAGCGTGCTGACCGGTTTTTCGAGCACGAGCGTCGCGAGCGCGGTGCTCCCCGGCCCGATCGACTCGCCCCGCCGGATCGCGATGCGCGCCAGCACGTCAGCCGTAGCAAGGTGCAGATGAACCGGTGTCCAGTGCCGCAGGCCCTCCTGCTCGGCGCCGAGCACCGTCACCCGCGCATCGATGCGCTGCGTCGCCTCATGCAGCGCTTCGTCGAGCACCCAGTCGCCGCGGCGCACCGAATCGAGACCCGCCCCGCTCAGGTTGAGCGCACAGCGCTCGCCCGCGCGCGCCTCGGAAGCCGTTTCGCCGCGGATTTGCAGCGCTCGCACCCGTACCGGCACGCCGGCGGGAGAAAGCATGAGCTTGTCTCCCGTTTTTACGACACCGTTGAACACTGTCCCGGTCACCACGGTTCCGCTGCCCGCCACGGTGAAGGCGCGGTCGATCGCGAGCCGGAAACGCTGCCCCTCGGAGCGCCGCACCGTCAACGATGCAGCTTCCGCCTTGAGCAGCGTCTGCAGCGCTTCGATGCCAGCGCCGGTCAATGCGGACACGGGAAGCACCGGCGCCGACTCGAGCTTCGTCGTCGCGAGGAACGCCTGGACGCTGTCGCTCACCTCGCGCACGCGGTTGTCATCGACGCGATCGATTTTCGTGATGACCGCCGCGCCGCGCCGCACGTTCAAGAGATCCAGGATATTCAAGTGCTCGATGGTCTGGGGCATGATGCCGTCGTCGGCAGCCACCACCAGCAGCGCAAAATCGATCCCGCATACGCCCGCCAGCATGTTGCGTATGAAGCGCTCATGCCCCGGAACGTCCACGAAGCCGATCGTTCCGCCCCCCGCGAGCGCGAGGTAGGCGAAGCCGAGATCGATCGAGATGCCGCGCGCCTTTTCCTCGGGCAGGCGGTCGGTATCGACGCCGGTCAGGCGCTTGACGAGCAGCGTTTTGCCGTGGTCGATGTGTCCTGCGGTTGCGACGATCACCGCGCAATCCCTTTCACTTGTGCTCGCCGGCAGCCGCGAGCTTGAGAGCCCCGAGCTGGGCGACGAATGCGGCTTCGTCGTCGAGGCAGCGCAGATCCATGAGGTAGGCGCCGTCCTTGATGCGGCCGACCACCGGAATCGGCAACGCACGGAATGCGGCTGCGGTCCTTTCCGCCAGCGAGCCGCGGCGCTTGCCGCCTGCGATCGCGATGCCCGCGCTCGGCAGAGAATCGACGGGCAGTGAACCGCTGCCGATCTGGCTCGCACAGGAGACGACCGATACCTCGGCCGCGCCCTTCACGGCCGCCGCCACGTGCGGCAGCAGGCGCTCGGCCTGCGCCTCGATATCGGCAAGCGGCCGCAGCAGCCACCTGAGTGTAGGCAGCTCCGAGGCAACCCGATCCGGATCCATATAAAGGCGCAGCACCGCTTCGAGTGCGGCGAGCGTCATCTTGTCGACCCGCAACGCGCGCTTGAGCGGGTTCTTCCTGAGGCGCGTGACGAGATCCTTCCTGCCTACGATCATTCCCGCCTGCGGGCCGCCCAGCAGCTTGTCGCCGCTGAACGTGACGAGGTCCGCGCCGCTGGCGAGCGTCTCGCGCGGGGTGGGCTCGTGCGGCAGTCCATAGCGGTCGAGATCCAGGAGCATCCCGCTTCCGAGGTCCACGATGAAGGGCAGGTCGTTGTCGTGCGCGATTCTCGCAAGCTCTTGCTCGGGCACGGCCGCCGTGAACCCCTGGATCGAATAGTTGCTGGTGTGGACCTTCATGATGGCAGCGGTGCGTGGCGAGATCGCCGCGGCGAAATCGCCGGGATGCGTGCGGTTCGTCGTTCCGACTTCGACGAGCTTGCAGCCGGAACGCGCCATGATATCGGGCATGCGGAAGGAGCCACCGATTTCGATCAGCTCGCCGCGCGAAACGAGCACTTCCTTACGCGTCGCGAGCGTATTGAGAACGAGGTACACCGCGGCGGCATTGTTATTGACCACGAGCGCCGCTTCCGCACCCGTGAGCCGCATGAGCCGGCGTTCGACATGCGCGTCGCGCTCCCCGCGTGCGCCGCCGGCCAGATCGAACTCGAGATTGACGGCATGCGTCATGGCTTCGGCGACCGCGCGCACAGCGCTTTGCGGCATCGGTGCCCGGCCGAGATTCGTATGGAGCACCGTGCCGGTCAGATTGAAGACCCTGCGCAGCGACGGCTCGGCCTGCGATGCAAGGTCCGCGCTGCACGCCGTGGCGAAAGCGGACTCGTCGAACGGCCTCGCGCCATCGTCCGACGCGAGCACGGAGCGGTGCGCCTCCAGCAGCCGGCGCACGGTTTCTACGACAAGCGGACGACCGTATCGGGAAACGAGCGCGGCGATCGGTTCAGCGTTGAGCAGGCGATCGACCGAGGGCAGCGCGCGACGCGCGGCTGGCGCCGAATTCAGCATGGCGGCGGCCCGAGCAGAGGGTAGCGCATACTGCGCCGCGCGAGATGGCGAGGAAACATGCCGAGGTCGAAAATGGTCCGGAGGCTTAAGTTTAGCTCAAGCGGCGGCGGGAAAACAAAAAGCCGCGACGCATCGCGGCTTTTTGAAAAGAAGCCGCCGGCCTATTCCCAAAGCCGCTCGGGCAGGGGCAGGCCGGCAAGCTCGCCGGGCGTGAGCGGCGCGTCGGGCTCGATGCCGAAACGTTCGAGCAGCGCCATCAGCTGCCGCCCGTGCTGCGCCGAGTGCCACGTGGAGCGCTCGAGCAATTCGTGCAGCGGCTGATCGCCGTAGTAGGTTTTCACCGGCTGCTGCGGCGCGGCGCCTTTCGAAGTGCGCCACCATTCTTCGATGCGCTGAATCACGCGATCGCCGTATTCGACGATTTCCCCGCCGTTCAGCATGGTGCCTTCGGCGGGCGGCTGCTGCGCGTGATACTCCGCGTATTCCTTGCCTTCGGTCATCGTCTCCACGAACGCTTCCCCGATGCGGAACACGTGATGCGCCAGGAGCCGTATCGGACGGTCGCGGTTCGGGATGACGCGTTCCGCGAGGCGATCATCGGGGATCTGGCGTATGTAGCGCTGCGCGGCGCGCAGCACGATGATCCATCGTCTGACGAGCTCCGCGGGCGGCAGCGGCTTGTGGCCGGTTCCCGACAGGCCGACGAACTGGGCGACGTCCTCCAGATTCTGGCCGAAGACGTATTCCTTGCCCTTTGCGACGGCAGGTATCTTGCGAATGCCGAGCTGCGTGAGACGCTCCCGCCCGCCCGGGTCGTTCAACACATCGACGACCTCGAAGTCGATGCCTTTTTTCGAAAGAAACTCTTTCGCTCTGAGGCAGGAGCTTCACCCGGGCTGGGTGAAGAGGACGAATTTTTCCGCTACCGCGTCCATGGGATGATTTCCTTCAGGTTGGAGGCGAGGAGGCTACCCCGCAGATCGAAATGCCGTCAAGGCCGCTTTCATCATCTGGATTCGATGGTGTCAGGCGGACATGCGGTTTGTTCGGTGGACTTGCCCGTTGCGCTCATCGGCTCGCCGCGTTCGATGATGCCGCCGCCGAGACAGACCTGGCTTTCGTACACGACGACCGACTGTCCGGGCGTCACGGCCCACTGCGGTTCGGCGAACTCGATGGTGCAGTGCTCGGCGTCGACGCGGGTGAGCGTGCAGGGCGCGTCCTTTTGACGGTAACGCGTCTTCGCGGCATAGACCCAGTCGCAGTGCGGCGCTTCTCCACTGATCCAGTGGAGGTCGGTCGCGGTGAGCCGTTCGGAGAGAAGCGCGGCATGCTCGTGGCCCTGCACGACGATCAGACGGTTGCGCGCGAGGTCCTTGCCCGCGACGTACCACGCGTCCCCATCCCCTTCGCGCCGCCCGCCGATACCGAGCCCCTGACGCTGGCCCATCGTGTAGTACATGAGCCCCAGATGGCGGCCGACCACATCGCCCTGCGGCGTGCAGATCTCGCCGGGGTTGGCGGGGAGGTAGCGGTTCAGAAACTCGCGGAACGGCCGCTCGCCGATGAAGCAGATCCCGGTCGAATCCTTCTTGTCGTGGACGGCCAAGCCTTCGCGCCGCGCGATGTCGCGCACCTCCCTCTTGTAGAGCCGGCCAAGCGGGAACAGCGTCTTCGCGAGCTGCGCCTGGTTCAGCCGGTAGAGGAAGTAGCTCTGGTCCTTGGTGCCGTCCTCGGCTTTCAGCAGCTGATACCCACCCTCCACTTCCCGGATGCGGGCGTAGTGCCCGGTTGCGATGTGGTCCGCGCCGAGCGCGAGCGCGTGGTCGAGAAAGGCTCGGAACTTGATCTCCGCGTTGCACAGCACATCGGGGTTCGGCGTGCGTCCTGCGCGATACTCACGCAGGAATTCGCTGAACACCCGTTCCTTGTATTCGGCAGAGAAATTGACCGTGTCGATGTCGATGCCGATGCGGTCGGCGACGGACACGGCGTCCACGAGATCCTCGCGCGAGGAGCAATACTCGTCGGTGTCGTCGTCCTCCCAGTTCTTCATGAAGAGCCCGGTCACTTCGAACCCCTGCTGCTTGAGGAGGAGCGCCGCAACGGACGAGTCCACACCGCCCGACATGCCGACGACGACGTGCTGCTTGCCCATGCTTCCTACCCGTGCCGGACGAGGACGTCCAGGGGATAGCGTTTGCCTGCGACGTAGTCCTCGACACACCGCGAGACGAGCGGCGAGCGATGCCTTTCACGGGTGCCGCGGATTTCTTCCAACGTCATCCATGCACAGCCAATGATGCCCTCGTCGAGCTTGCGCTCCGCGTGGTGCGCCACGATCCGGGCGACGAAGGCAAAGCGCAGATAGGTCACATCGGTGCGAGGGTCGTGGAGGTGGTAGACGCCGAGCAGCGCCGTGGGCGCCATCGAATATCCGGTTTCCTCCAGCGCTTCACGCGCCGCGCCCTCGAGCAGAGACTCCCCGGGCTCGAGATGACCGGCCGGCTGGTTGTACACCGCGCCGCGCGCGCTCTGCTCTTCGACCAGCAGGAACCTGCCATCGCGTTCCACAATCGCCGCCACGGTAACGGTCGGCTTCCATACCTGCATATCGGTGTCCATTGCGCCATTTTAGCGCAGGGCACCGGGCATCCCGCAGCGCGGAAACAAAAAAGGGCAGGCTGGTGCCTGCCCTCAGCGATGCATCGAAATTGTTGTTATTTCTTCTTGTCCTTCTTATCTTTCTTATCGGCCTTCTTCTCCGTTTTCTTCTCGTCTTTCTTCTCGGCCGCGATGACTGCCGAAGCCGAGGTCACAGCAAACGCACCCGCGACGAGCGCGGCCAGCAACTTCTTCATGGTACTTCCTCCCTGGAAGTGGGTGATTGAAATTTTTGCGGCGCCTACCCCGCGCCGCAAGCTCTTTAGAGCAGCGGTAGCCTATCCGAAAAAAATGACATTGGCAATTTGAGGAGGCAAAAAAAAGGCAGGGACCGAGCCCTGCCTTTTTCCGAGCGAAACCGGAATTACTTCTTGTCTTCCTTCTTCTCGGCTTTCTTCTTGCCGTCTTTCTTGGTTTGCTCCTTCTTCTCGTCCTTCTTCTCGGCCGCGAAGGCCACCGGGGTGATCGTCACCGCAGCAAAAACGGCGGCCAACAGCGCGGATAGCAGCTTGCTCATGTTTCTTCCTCTTGAGGTTAAATGATGTGACCGGTTGTGATCGGTCAGAGCCAATAACGGAAGAGGCCGCGCATCGGTTGACACGCCTCTCCGGCGTAGACGGCCGGCGCGGCGCCCCGCAACGGGAAAGGCGCGCGCAAACAAGCTATTGAATCGGGCCGCCAGGGTGCCCTAAGCCCACCATGCCGCCAGCGGCTGCAATCCACATTGTGGTGGCCGAAATCCGCCCTGCATGGGCGCACCCGATACGCGTCTCGGGTGCCCGAATGAGCAAGCTTCCTCTGCTATACTTCGCTCCTTTCAGGCCGGCCGCGCCTCCAACGCGCAGCGTGCCGGCGCCGGGCAGGATCAAGCAGTCCACAGGCGGCATGCGAGACACCGCCGCCGCAACGATCACTTGAACCGCCAGATCACCGATTACCCATTTCAGAGGGAGCGCGCGCCATGACCGATCGAGTCGATCTGCTCAAGATCGCACAGGAGGAAGAGAGCGGAGATCTCTTCAAGCTGCTGGACAGCATTTACAAGCGTTCGAAGGTCCAGCCCCGCGGGATTTCCGATGCCGTCATCTGGGAGGGCGGAAACACCTCCGGCGACGTGAAGCCGGTCGCCCACGCCTTTACGGACAAGTTTGCCCTGAACGGAACGCTCATGGCGCTCGATGTGCTGGGCCTGCCGTTCCTCGGCGTGCCGATGATGGCGCAGTTCCGGCACGATACCCGGTTGAAATCGCTGGAGTGGTTCGGAAAGCTCGAGTACACCGCGATCAAGTGGTCCACCGCCGGCGATGCGCTGGTGAACGAGAACGGGAAGAAGGTCGTGGTGCTTGGCAAGTCGGCCAACGCGCCGCTGCGCACCCACGCGGGCGTCTACTGTAACGTCCGCCCCTATGGGACGGTGACGAGCGTGCGCTTCATGCCGGGTCTGCCGTACTCCCAGGACGGGAAGAAATTCCGCGTCGACCGCGATACCGGCAACATCCATTCGGAGATGAACACTCCGGGCGTCCGGATGGCGTACGCCGTCCGGCTGTTTCTGAAGATGGTGCACGAAACCGGGCAGATCGGTCGGGTCGCCACGAAACCCACGCAGGCACAGGAAGATGCGGTGAACGCGGGGATCCTGCGCTGGCTGCTACAGGGCACGAAGTTCCAGCTCAAGCGCCGCTATGCCGTGGACGCGTACGCGGAGCACAAGGACAACGTGGATGCGATCGTGGCGCTTCTGCCGAAGGATTTCAAAGCCGGCATGGAGAACTGGGGCGGGGAAATCCACGAACACATCTCGGACACCAACTTCGGCATTCTGCTGCACGACTTGTATCAGCAGCGCAACGTCATCGTCTACGCGACCGACCTCGACGGCGACCGGCTGACTGACCTCATGGCCGATGCGGCGGACGTCTTCCGCGGCTGGGGGCAGACGGTGCTCGACCATGTCAAGTCCGGCGCGGACATCCACAAGGTCTGGCGCGAGATGGGCTTCACCATGACCAACGGGAAGGACATGACGAGCGTGATGTACCGCATGCAGGGCGAGCCGATCTTCGAGCAGACGCTCGGCTCAGCCGATGCGATGCTGGCGCGACTGCTGGCGGGGGACGAGACGGTGGGCGGCGAGAAGCAGCCGTACGATCCGAGGATTCATTTCGTGCTGATCAACGAGGCGTACAAAGCGGCCAACCCCGCCAACACCAGGCTCCACAAGTGGCTCGACGAGCAGCTCGCCACCTTTGACCGCGTCTACAGCGGGAAGCGTCCCCGCTACATCGAGGGCTACAACAAGCTCAAAGACGCGATCCGGCCTTGGGGCTCGTGAGGCCCGCTTCTGTGGTCGGATGCGCAGCACGCCGCACCCGCACAGGGACGCCCAAGAACGAAGCCCACGCGATCCTGTGGGGTGCGTGGGCTTGCTAATTCTTGGGGATTGCGCTCACCGGGCGACCCGGCACGCGCTCAGGAAACGGCCTGGATGTTCGACGCCTGCTTGCCCTTGGGGCCCTGAGTGACTTCGAAAGACACTTTCTGGCCTTCCTTGAGCGTCTTGAACCCGCCCATCTGGATGGCCGAGAAGTGCGCGAAGAGATCCTCGCTTCCGTCATCCGGCGTGATGAAGCCGTAGCCTTTTGCGTCGTTGAACCATTTCACCGTACCTGTTGCCATATTTCCTACCTTCGCTGAAAAAGCGGGTCCTGGAGCCCGCAACTTGTTTGAGTTTCAAGGATCGCAAACGGCCCGACGGTGCTGCGAAAAACTTGAAGCCAAACACCCGCTTGCTTTCTAGGCTATTTGGGGGTGGAAGTCAAGTATACTCCTGAAATGGTGCGAAAAACCTACTTGAAATTTCCCCCAGTATGGCGAAAATAACAACTGACGTGCGGGACTAGGCGCGCTCTTTCGGCATGGCAACACGGCAACGCGAAGACACGGTTCTGGAGGCGAAAAAGAGCAAGGTCAAGCCGCCGCCGATGTTCAAGGTGTTGCTGCTGAACGACGATTACACTCCGATGGACTTCGTCGTTGCCGTGCTGCAGAAGTTTTTCGCGTTGAGCCGGGAAAAGGCGACGCAGATCATGCTCAAAGTGCACCGCGAAGGCATAGGTGTGTGCGGTATCTACCCCAAGGACGTGGCTGCAACCAAAGTCGAACAGGTAAAGTCGTACGCGAAGCAGCATCAACATCCATTACAGTGCGTAATGGAAGAGAACTGAGAAACAGACTGAAATGATTGCACAGGAACTCGAAGTCAGCTTGCACATGGCGTTCATGGAAGCGCGTCAGAAGCGCCACGAATTCATCACCGTGGAGCATCTGCTGCTGGCTTTGCTCGACAACCCCTCGGCCTCCGAAGTGCTGCGCGCGTGCGCGGCGGACATCGACGAGCTGAGGAAGCTCCTGACGGACTTCGTCACGGAGCACACCCCCATTCTGACGGGGGAAGAAGTGGACACGCAGCCGACGCTCGGCTTTCAGCGGGTGATCCAGCGCGCGATCCTCCATGTCCAGTCCTCCGGGAAGAAGGAGGTCACCGGCGCCAACGTGCTGGTGGCGATCTTCGGCGAGAAGGACTCGCACGCCGTCTATTTCCTGCACCAGAAAGGCGTGACGCGTCTCGACGTCGTGAACTACATTTCGCACGGCATCAGCAAGGTGCCGCAGGCGGCGCCCTCGAAGGCCGAGTCGGACAGCGAAGGCGAGCAGGAAGCCCAGCCGGCCGGCGCGCTGGAAAACTACACCCTCAACCTTAACGCGATGGCGCTCGCGGGCAAGATCGACCCGCTGATCGGCCGCGAGAAGGAACTGGAGCGCGTGGTGCAGACGCTGTGCCGCCGCCGCAAGAACAACCCGCTGCTCGTCGGCGAAGCAGGCGTGGGCAAGACCGCCATTGCCGAAGGTCTCGCCCGGCGTATCGTCGAAGGCGGCGTTCCCGACATTCTCAAGCGTTGCCAGGTCTACGCGCTCGATATGGGCGCGCTCCTCGCCGGCACCAAGTATCGCGGTGACTTCGAGCAGCGCCTCAAGGCGGTGCTGAAGCAGCTCGTCGACAACCCGAACGCGATCCTCTTCATCGACGAGATCCATACGCTGATCGGCGCCGGTGCCGCTTCCGGCGGCACGCTCGATGCCTCGAACCTGCTGAAGCCCGTGCTGCAGACCGGGCAGCTCAAGTGCATCGGCGCGACGACCTACAACGAGTACCGCGGCGTCTTCGAGAAGGACCATGCCCTGGCGCGGCGCTTCCAGAAGATCGATGTGGTCGAGCCCTCCGTGCCCGAGACCGTCGCGATTCTCCGCGGCCTGAAGTCGCGCTTCGAAGCGCACCACGGCGTGAAGTACATGGCGGCTGCGCTGACCGCGGCGGCCGAGCTTTCCGCGCGCTTTATCAACGACCGGCACCTCCCGGACAAGGCGATCGACGTCATCGACGAAGCGGGCGCCGCCCAGAAGATCCTGCCGAAGTCCAAGCAGAAGCGGATCATCGGCAAGCACGAGATCGAGGAGATCATCGCCAAGATCACGCGCATCCCGCCGCAAACCGTATCGACGGACGACCGCAATGCGCTCAGGAACCTCGACCGCGATCTGAAGGCCGTGGTGTTCGGGCAGGATCGCGCGATCGATGCGCTCGCCGCGGCCATCAAGATGGCGCGGAGCGGCCTGGGCAATCCCCAGAAGCCGATCGGCTCGTTCCTCTTCAGCGGGCCTACCGGGGTCGGGAAAACCGAGGTTGCGCGCCAGCTCGCCTACGTGATGGGCGTCGAGCTGATCCGCTTCGACATGTCGGAGTACATGGAGCGACACGCGGTATCACGGCTCATCGGCGCGCCGCCGGGCTATATCGGATTCGACCAGGGCGGGCTCCTCACCGAGGCGATCACCAAGCATCCGTACTCGGTGCTGCTCCTCGACGAGATCGAAAAGGCGCACCCCGACATCTTCAACATCCTGCTCCAAGTGATGGATCACGGGACGCTCACCGACAACAACGGCCGCAAGGCGGACTTCCGCAACGTGGTGATCGTGATGACCACCAATGCCGGCGCGTCGGAGCTCTCGAAGGTCTCGATCGGGTTTACACCGAGCCGCCAGGCGGGCGACGAGATGGCGGAGATCAAGCGCCTCTTCACGCCGGAATTCCGCAACCGGCTCGACGCGATCATTTCGTTCGCCGCGCTCGACCACGAGATCATCCTGCGGGTGGTGGACAAGTTCCTGATGCAGCTCGAAGCGCAGCTCGAGGAAAAGAAGGTGGAGATCTCCTTTACCCCCGCGCTCAAGGACTACCTGGCGAGGAAGGGTTTCGATCCGCTCATGGGCGCCCGGCCGATGGCGCGCCTGATCCAGGATACGATCCGCTCCGCGCTCGCCGACGAGTTGCTCTTCGGCCGGCTCGCGAACGGCGGCAAGGTGACCGTCGATATCGACGAGGCCGAGAAGGTGCGGCTCATCTTCGCGGAGGAGGTCGCTGGCGTAGCCTGAGCGGTCGGCGCATATTTTCGTTCTCCAACCCGGTCCGGTGAGACCGGGTTTTTTTTGGTCGGCGGATGCCGTGCCTCCGGTACTCCACGCCCTTGACGCGTTCTGCAGCACGTCACACACTAGCACGACGGCATATTCCCAAGCGGCGCACCGCGCCGCACCTCACAGCGGGGGCAGCAATGAAGCGCGCAAGCTTATTCCACTGGGTCGTCATTCCCGTAATCGCCTCAGGCACGGTCTCGCCCGCCTGGTGTCAGGACAATGTCCGCAGCCTCGTTGCCGCCTGCTTCACCTGCCACGGGACCGATGGTCGCAGTGTAGGCGGTGTGCCGCCCAGCATTGCGGGGCTCGACCGGAACTATCTGCTGCAGACCCTGAAGGACTTCAAAACCGGAAAGCGTCCGGCCACCATCATGCATCAGCAGGCGAAGGGCTACACCGACGAAGAACTCGAAATCATCGCCCGTTATTTCGCCGCTGTGCCGGCGGGACCCGCAGCGCGCGCGCCGGCACCCCGCTACTAATAGGAGCGAGCCATGGCAATATCCCGACGCGAATTCATACAGTTCTCCGCGAGCGCCGGCCTCGCCACCGTGGCAGGTTGTGCCACGACCGAGGAAGGCGGAAGCGCGGGCCGCGTGGTGGTGATCGGCGGCGGCTACGCGGGTGCGACGGCGGCGAAGTACATCCGGTTGTGGTCGCCCGACATCGCGGTCACGCTGGTCGAACGCGAGCCGATGTTCATCTCGTGCCCCATGAGCAACCTCGTGCTGGGCGGCAACGCCCGCATCGAGGACCTCACGGTGAGCTACGACGGCCTGCGCAATCGCGGGGTGAAGTTGATGCGCGACGAGGCGCTCGAGATCGACCCCGCCAAGCGCCAGGTGCGGCTCGCGAGCGGGACAACCCTCGAATACGACCGGCTGATCGTCGCGCCGGGCGTCGATTTCCTGGATACGATTCCAGGATTGAGGAGCCCCGAGGCGCAGAGCCGCGTGCTGCACGCGTGGAAAGCGGGTCCGCAGACCGTCGCATTGCGCAGACAGCTCGAGGCAATGCGCGACGGCAGTGTCTTCGTGTTCCACATACCGATGGCCCCGTATCGCTGCCCGCCGGGCCCTTACGAGCGTGTGTGCCAGGTCGCGGACTATTTCAGGCGCGCCAAGCCGCGCTCGAAGATCATCGTGCTCGATTCCAATCCCGACATCACTTCGAAGAAGGGGCTCTTTCTGCAGTCGTGGGAGGGTCCGTACAAGGGCATGATCGATTACCGCCCGAACAGCGAGCTGCAGGACGTGGACGTGAAAACCATGACGCTGAAGCTCACTTTCGACGACGTAAAGGGCGATGTACTGAACGTAGTCCCGCCACACCGGGCGGGGGACATCGCGCAGAAGGCGGGGCTCATCAACGCCAACCAGAGGTGGTGCGCCATCGACTGGCTCACCTGCGAATCGACCGCGGTTAAGGGCATACACGTGCTGGGCGACGCGACATTGTCCGCGTCGGCCATGCCGAAATCAGGCAGCATGGCGAATCAGCACGGCAAGATTTGCGCGGCCGCCGTCATAGCCCTCCTCAAGGGCGGCGCGGTGCCGACCAATCCGGTCATCATGAACACCTGCTACAGCATGGTGGACGGCCGTAGCGCGATGCACGTCACGTCGATCCACAAGTACGATCCGGCGCAGAAGACGATGATCGCCGTGAAGGGCGCGGGCGGCGTTTCCCCCAAGGCGAGCGAGCTGGAAGGCACTTACGCCTGGGGCTGGGCCCGGAACATCTGGGCCGACAGCCTGGCGTAGCTGCGCGGCGCGCCGTCGTTACTTCGCGCGGCGCGGCAGGGGCGGCACCAGCCAGAAGGTCAACGCCACGGCGAGCGCAAATGTCACGTACGCGATCGTGAACGCCCACGCCGGGAAATCGTAGAACATCAGATTGTGGATCCACTGCGCGACGAAGCCTTGCTCGGCCCGCACACCGCGCAGTTGCGCCTCCCACACGGTCAGCGGACACCATACTCCCACGATCGCTTCGAGCGCGACAAAGACGATGGCGCCGAGGTGTGCAATGCGGAACCACCGATTGCGCACCCAGCGCCAGCCGGCCGCTGCGCCAAGCCAGATCGCGGCGAGGCCGCCCGTGACGAACAGCACGAACGCGAAGTGAACGATCAGGACGGCGTCTGCGAGTAAGAGGTTCACGAGTGGAAAGCGCGCAGGCGCTTACAACACCGCAGCGCGCTATATCGCAGCCGCAGCGAATTCAGGAATTCGGGCGTTGTCCGGCATGCTCCGCGTTCCCGCGCGCAGCCTCCGAACCACAGCGTGAAGCTACAACATATCGGCGTCGGCCGCCGGCGCACGTCCACGGTCGCATCCCCATTCTAATGGGGCCCCTGCTCCGCGTTCCCGCGCGCAGCCTCCGAACCACAGCGTGAAGCTACAACATATCGGCGTCGGCCGCCGGCGCACGTCCACGGTCGCATCCCCATTCTAATGGGGCCCCTGCTCCGCGTTCCCGCGCGCTACCGGTCGCGCGGGGTCGCTGCACCACTCGCTCCACGAGCCGGGATAGAGAATGGATCCGCGCAAGCCAGCGATTTCCATCGCGAGCAGATTGTGGCAGGCGGTCACACCGGACCCGCACTGATGGATGGTGCGCGCGGGTGAGCGCGTGCCGAGGACGGCTGCGAATTCCCCTTTCAGCTCGGAGGGCGCTTTGAATCGCCCGTCTTGCGCGAGATTCAGGCGGAAGAAACGATTCACCGCGCCCGGAATATGACCCGCCATCGGGTCGAGCGTCTCGTTTTCCCCGCGGAAACGATCCGGGCTGCGAGCGTCCACGATCAGCACGTCGTTGAGGTGGGCCGCGATGTAGCGAGACTCGGTCGCCCGGGCGGGCTGCAGGCTGGGATTGAACGTCGTCGGACGGTATTCCGGTAACGCTGAGGTGGCCGGCAGTCCAGCTTTCGCCCACGCCCCCCAGCCGCCGTCGAGCACGGCTGCGCGCTCGTGGCCCACCCAGCGCAGCATCCACCACAGCCGAGCGGCGTAGCAGCCGCCGCTCGCGTCGTAGGCGACCACCTGCGTCGTATTGTCGATCCCGAGCGCGCCCAGCCTCAGCGTAAAGCTGATTGGATGCGGCAAAGGATGACGGCCATTCACGCCTGTCTTGGGGCCCGAGAGATCCTCGTCGAGATGCAGAAAGCGCGCGCCTGGTATGTGCGCTTCGGCGTAGGCGCGGCGCCCGGCTTCGTAAGCGGCAAGGTCGTGCCGGCAGTCGCAAACGACCCAGGCCGGGTCATCGAGATGAGCCGCCAGATCCTCGACGCTGACCAGGGTATCGTGTGCCATGCGCCGCGTTGCGCTAGATCAGAGATGCGGCTCGATGTGTCGCCGCAGGAACTGGTGGAAGTGGGCCATGCCGTCCTCGAGCGGAGACTGGTAGGGCCCGGTCTCGTTCAACCGCTGCTGCATGAGCGCCCTGCGCCCCGTAGTCATGCGCTCGCAGATCTCCGCGTCCTCGACGGCGGTCTCCCGATACGCCGCCTGCTCCGCTTCCACGAACTCGCGCTCGAAGAGCACGATGTCTTCGGGGTAATAGAACTCGACCACGTTCGTGCACGCTTCGGGACCACGCGGAATGATCGTACTCACCACCAGCGAATGCGGATACCACTCCACCATGATGTTCGGGAAGTACGTGAGCCAGATCGCGCCGTAGTTCGGCATGCTGCCTTCCCCGTAGCGCAGCACCTGCTCGTGCCAGCGCCGATAGACCGCGCTGCCGGGGCGGGCGAGGGCCGACTTCACTCCGCACGTCTGAACGCTGTACCACTCGCCGAACTCCCAGTGGAGATCCGAGACGTTCACGAAGTTTCCGAGTCCCGGATGAAACGGCTCGACGTGGTAGTCCTCGAGATAGACTTCGATGAACGTTTTCCAGTTGCAGGCGTACTCCTCGACCTCCACGCGGTCGAACATGAAGCCCGAAAATTCGAGGTGCCCTGTGACACCGAGCGATGCGAGGTCGCGCGCAACGTCGCGTCGCCCCGCGAAAAGCAGCCCGTTCCAGCGGGTAAGCGGCGATTTCGCTAGATCTAGGCAGGGGTTGCCTGGAAACCTGGGCGCCCCGAGGAGCTTCCCGCCAAGGTCATAGGTCCAGCGGTGCAGCGGGCAGACGATGTTGCGCGCGGTGCCGCGCCCCTTCAGGATAATGGCCTGCCGGTGGCGGCACACGTTCGAAAGGAGCTGTACGCCCATCTCGCCGTGCACGAGCGCTTTCGAATGGGCGAGCCAGTCGAGCGTCTGGTAGTCGCCGACGTTCGGCACCATGAGCTCGTGGCCGACGTAGCCCGGCCCCGCGTCGAACAGCAGCCGCTTTTCGAGTTCGTAGACAAGCGGGTCGAAATACCAGTGAACGGGGAGCTGCGGAGAAGCGGTTTGAATAACGGAAAGCGTCGAAAGATCTGACATGCAATGGAACGCGGAAGTTATTGGGGTCGTTGGCGGCGCTTCGAAGACATCGAATTCCAGTAAGCCCCTGAAAAAGAGGCGCTATTCTTCCCGAAGCCGGTAAAAAAGGCAAACGAATTTTGCGCGGCAGCATCGCCGCCGCGCCGCACGTGCGCGGCTAAGCGCCGGTTTATGCAGAACTATCCAGGAATGAGGGCGTTGTCCTTGCGTAGCAGATGTAACGCCGCGAGCCGCTGGTAGTCCTCGGGGCGGTCCACGTCCCAGACGGTCTCCAGCTCGCGCCAGCGCCACCCCAGCTGGGATAGGCGTTTTCGTGTTTGGTTCATCACCGAAGCTTCTCCCCACGCGACTCGGCGGAAGAGCCGGCGGTCGCAGCGCGCGAGTGCGATGAGCGCGTAGCCGCCGTCTTCGGCCGGCGCGAACACGGCGTGCGCTCCGGCCGCGAGCGCGTCGCGCGCCTCCCGTATATGCCCGGCGTTCAGGACCGGGCAATCGGTGCCGATGAGGATCGCGTAGCGCGCACTGGAGAGCGTCTGCTCCATCGCCGCCGCCATGCGGGCGCCGAGGTTGCCCGGAACCTGGGAGGTGAGCAGCGCACCGTAGCGCTGTGCGCACTCGCCAAGGAACGGATCGCTCGCATCGGGTGCGCCGTGCAGCTCCACCGGGCCGACCGCGGCAGCGCGCGCCATGGCGAGGGTGCGCTCGATGAGCCGGCGGTGCAGTGCTGCCGCACCCGCCTCACCGAGCAAGGGAATGAGCCGCGTCTTTACTGCGCCCGGGTTTGGCGCCTTGGTGAAGACGATAAGGCGCGTGTCACTGCTTGTGCGGGGCATAGCGGGGTGCGAGTCGCTCCGGGTCGGCGCCCAGCCAGTAGGCGAGCCGCAGGCGCCACATGAGCAATATGGTGCGCAGAATGCCGTGCGTCTCCCAGCGGCGGGCCGAGACCCGAACCGGGTGTCTCAGGCACAGCGGGTATCCGCAGCGCTTGAGCCGGCGCGAAAGCTCGATATCCTCCATCAACGCGATCTGCGGATATCTGCCCGCCGCCTCGAAGAGCGTGCGGGTGACGAATATCGCCTGATCGCCCGTCGCGATTCCGGTAAGACGCGAGCGCGCATTCATGAGCGTTTCGACGACGCGCAGGAGCGGCGAGCGGCCCGCGATACGCACGTCAAAGCGGCCCCACGTTTTTCCCGTGCGCCGCAAGCCGTCCAGTATGAGTGCGTCGGCACCATCGGGCAGCCGGCAATCGGCATGGAGGAAGAGCAGTATAGTGCCCGACGCCTGCTCGGCGCCGGCGTTCATCTGCAGCGCGCGGCCGCGCGGGGCAACCAGCACGCGGTCAGCGTAGCGGGCGCGCACCGCCGTGTCGTCGCTGCTCCCGCCATCGACGACGATCACTTCTGCACCGCGCTCGCGCAGCGGCTGCAGCGCTTCCAGCGTCGCCGCGATGGCGTCCGCCTCGTTCAAACACGGGATGATGATGGAAATCGACATTTCGAAGGGGCGAGATCGTCGTCTGCGGCGAACGGAGAGAATCAGTGCGGACCGGGCTGGAATGCGCGCTGGCGATTCCAGGGCATGCGC
>CAMPGR010000057.1 GCA_946885605.1 uncultured Pseudomonadota bacterium | reverse complement strand
GGACCACGCTTACCGCAAAGAACTCCTTCCCCCTCGGGGGGAAGGTTGGGATGGGGGTGGTATCGCTAGCGATGCAAATCGCGGCTGATGAACTCGCCGTTGAGCGGCCAGGACATGTCGCTCGCGAGGAAAACGACGACGTTCGAAAAGTCGTCCGGCTGATACACGTATCCCCCTGCAAGCAGACGTGTCACGTCCTCTTCGGTCTTTCCCACCCGCCAGAGCGGCGTGTCGGTTGCGCCGGGACCGAAACAGTTGATGCGCACCCCGGTGTCCTTCAGCTCGAGGGACACCGCGCGCGTGAACCCGATGATCGCGGCCTTGGAAGCGGAGTAGGCCGATCCTTTGGGCTGGCCGCGGATGCCGGTGCCCGAGGCGGTGCTCACCACGACGCCGCGCTTGCGCGGCAGCATGCGGCGGATGGCCGCGCGCGAGCCGAGAAAGACGCTCCGCAGGTTGATCGCGATCACCGAGTCCCAGGTCTCCTCCGACATCTCCACGAGCGGCACCCGCGGGAATATGCCGGCGATGTTCAGAAGCACATCGAGCGGCCCGAATTCCTTCTCGGTGCGATCGAAGAGTTCCTCGAAAGCGGAGGCCTTCGTGACGTCCGCCTGCACGGCCATCGCGCGGCCCCCGACTTGCCTGATCGCTTCCGCTGTCGCGCGCGCCGCTTCGAGATTGATATCGCATACCGCGATCGACGCGCCGGCTTTCGCCATCGCGACGCCGTAGCAACGCCCCAGGCCGCCTCCACCGCCCGTCATCGCGACGCTTTTTCCTTCGAGCAATCCCATTCAGCCGTCCTTTTTTGTTTTGTATGAGAGTGGAGCGCAAGGATAAGGGAAAGCGCACGCGCGCAACAAGCGCGGCATCAGTGCGGCGCCGAAGCCGCCACCCATGTCGCGATGTCGTCGAGCATCGCGCCCGTTGCTTCATTGAATGCGGCGACCGCCCCGGCCGCGTCGTGCGTCGGTGCCGGCGCGGAGCGCTGGAATGCGCGTCGCGCCAGGAGTTGGGAACTCGCGTTATCGACGAGTTCCGCGGTCAGCGCGACTTCGACCCGCCCCGGGGGCGTCGCGGCATCGTGATAAAAGTCGGCAAGGTAGGTGTTCAGCACCAGGCTCCCCTGTACGCCGCTCGCAGCAAGGGCCACCGCCTCGAAGAGCCGCGCGCGCTCGAGCCGTCTCACCAGGAGATAGGTGATGCGCTCGCCGGGGCGCTCGGTCCAGCTGCTCAGCTGATAGTACGCGCGCTCGCCCGGCGCGCGGCTGTAGACGATCTGCGGTGTCTCGTAAAACGCCGAAGCGGTCGTCGGCGCGACGAGCAGCGTGCCCTCGCGCGGATTGGCGGACACGTTGCGCTTCGCCTCCATCCTGGGCTCGAGCACGTAATAGCGCTGCGGCTCCTGCTCGCCGAACGGGATACATGCGGCGAGCAGGGCGGCGGCGCCTGCAACGACGGCACGCCGCCGGAGGCTCACCGGTTTCCCTCTCCGGGACCCGCCTCGGCGTTGCCGGCCCCGAACAGCGCGCGGCGCGGGTCGCTCAAACGGCGCGCCGCCATGCCGATTGCGTCTGAGGTTGCCCGGAGCTGCTGCGCGGTCAAGCGCAATTCGATGTTCGTATCGGCGAGAAGCGTTTCCAGCCGGTTCGTCACGCGCTTCACGTCGGCCCTCATGTCCCCTATCGCTCCGGACACTTCACTGACGGCGGTGGCGGAGGTTTCGCCGAGGGCATCGTAGCGCGCGGTGAGCTGCTTCGCGTCGCCGGTGATGGCGCCGCTCGTTCTCCGCACCTCTTGAGCCGCGCTGCGGAGCGCGGCGAGCGTGCCCTCGAGCCCTGCGAGACTCTGGTCGACATTCGAAGAGATGTTTTCCAGATTCGCGATTATCCTCCCGAGCGCTGCCTGATTCTCGTCGGAGAGCAGCCGGTTGATGCGCTGCATCGTTTCATCCGCCCGCTGCGCGAGGGACGCAGCCGACTCTGTGAGTGCGAGCTCGGGTTCGCCTTCTTGTATCACCGGGTAGGGCTCGTTCGGCGGCGCCTCGGTAAGCAGCGGGCTGTCCTCCCTCGGATTGATGAGAACGATGCTCGCGATCCCGGTGATGAGATGGCGCTCGACAGTGGCGCGAGTGTCCTTGCGCACCGGGGCTGTCTCATCGACCCGGATCAGCACTTCCACCGTGCCCGGGCGCCGCGGGGAGATGCGAAAGCCGGTGACCGACCCCACCCGTATCCCCAGCATCTTGACGTCGCTGCGGACCTGAAGCCCTTCCAGCGAGTGACGCGAGAAATAAATCTTGTACATCCTGTCGCCTTCCCCGCCCGTGCTCCGGAGCCACACCAGCGCCCCGACCAGGAGCGCCACCAGCACCACGACCGCCATTCCGACCAGCGTGTACTTCGCTTCCGGTTCCATCATCGTGTCTCCCGCGCGGGTTCCGCCCGTGCCGAAAAGTACTCCCTGATCCACGGATCGTCGAGCTTCCTCACCGCCTCGACGGGGCCGTCGGCAATGACCTTGCCGCCGGCGAGCACGATCACCCGGTCAACGATGGAAAGCAGCATGTCGAGATCGTGGGTCACGATCAGCACCGTGAGGCCGAGGCTGTCGCCCAGCACGCGCACCATGTCGTCGAAGCCGCGCGCGCCGACGGGGTCGAGTCCCGAGGTGGGCTCATCGAGAAAGAGGATCTCCGGCTCGAGCGCGAGCGCACGGGCAAGCGCGGCGCGCTTGCGCATCCCGCCAGAGAGCTCGCTCGGCATCTTGGGGCCCGCTTCCGGCGGCAGTCCGACGAGCGCAAGCTTGAAGCCCACGAGCGGCGCAACGAGATCCGCAGGCAATCGCGTGTGCTCCCGAAACGGCACGGCAATGTTCTCGGCGACCGTGAGCGATGAGAAGAGCGCGCCGTCCTGGAACAGCACGCCGAAGCGCCGGCGCAGCGCGTTGAGCGTCTCCTGGTCGCTTCCCCAGACGTCGCTGCCGAGCAAGCGGATCGTGCCCGCCGCGGGACGAATAAGGCCGATGATCTCCTTCAAGAGCACCGACTTGCCCGTCCCGCTGCCGCCGATGATCGCCACGGTCTCGCCGCGGCGCACGGCGAAGCTGACGTGGGCATGCACGACCTGTCGTCCGAAGCACGTCACCACGGAGTCCACCTCCAGGACGACGTTCCCGTTTTCACGCGCTCGTTGCACCTAGATTCCGAGGCTTTGGAGAACCACGGCAAAAATCGCATCGAGCACGATCACCCATACGATGCTCTGCACGACGGTGGAAGTGGTGTTGACGCCGACGCTGCGGGCATCGCGCGCGACGAGCATGCCCATGCGACAGGCAATGAGCGCAATGAAAGCAGCGAAGACGGGCGCCTTGGCGAGGCCGACGACGGGGGCGCTCATCGGGAGGACGCTGTGCAGGCGCTCGAGGAAACCGGAAGCGTGGATATCGAGCTGCCATGCGCCGACCAGCATGCCGCCCGCGATGCCGAGGAGATCGCCGACGAAAACAAGCAGCGGCAGCGCGATGACGATGGCAATGAGCCGCGGCAGCACCAGGACCTGCACCGGGGAGAGGCCGAGCGTTGCGATCGCATCGATCTCTTCCTGGACCTTCATTGTCCCGATCTGCGCCGTGAACGCCGCGCCCGACCGGCCGGCCACGATGACAGCCACCAGCAACGGCGACAATTCGCGGGAGATCGCGAGCCCCACCCCGTCCACCACGAAGATATTGGCGCCGTAGCGTTGCGCCTGCAGGCCGAGCAGATAAGCGAACACGACGCCGATGAGAAAGGTCACCAGGGCGACGATCGGTATCGCATCGAGGCAGATGGTTTCGAATTGCGAGACGGTTTCCTTCGCCCGGAAGAGCCGGGGCCGCCGTATCAGACGCAGCAGCTCGAGCACGACCAGGCCGAGGAACGCGTTGTGCACCTTGAGCGTGCGGCACACCGTCATCACCCCGAATCCGATGTGCTGCAACAACCCGGGATGGGTGGATCTCGCCGTGGCCGGCGGACATTGCATGCGCTCGCATACCAATTGAAGGAGGCGCTCGTGCCGCGGCTCGAAACGGCGCGTGCTTATCGCCGCTTCGCTACACCCTTTGTGGGCGAGCTGGCGCAAAAGCGTGAACGCCGCCGCCGTATCGAGATCGTCGAGGCCCGCGCCATCCAGCACGATGGGACGGTTGCCCGTAACGGCCAAGTCCCGCAATGCATCCCGGATGCGCACGAGATTCGTCAGCCGCCAGGCGCCGTTGAGGTAGAGGACCCGAAGGCCGTCCTCCACTACCTCTCGAATCGAAGGGCGGGCGTTGGACTCGGTTGCCGGCAATGACGCGAAGGTAGCCATGGAGAGATGACGCGATCGGGCCTGTAGCAGTGGAATAGAAGTTCAGTCGAATAGTTCCACTTGTCCGCCCGCGGCGATCCACGCTTCCAGCCCGCCCTCCAGTGGACGGACGCGACGATAACCGCGATCGAGCAGGATGCGGGCGACACGCGCCGCGCTCGCTTCGTTCGGTCAACTGCAATAGACGATGACGTCGCGATCGGGCGGGATTTCGTGCAGGGCGGCCTGCGGTGCGTCGATGTCGATCGGGATCGCGCCCGGCAACCGGCGCGGCTCCATCCGGCGCGCTGCGACGGATCGGGCATCGAGCACCACTGGAGGCTCTGGTTGCGCCATGAGCTCGCGCAGCTCGTCGACGTTGATGCGCACGGTTCGCAGAAATCGGATGAGGAGGTATCTTTCGAGCAGCTTGGCGCTGACATAAAGCGTGACGGCGGCGATGATCAGCGCAAGTGCGCCGGTGCCCATGCTTTCGAGCCACTCCAGAGCGAAACCCACCTCGGTGTGGAAAATCATGCCGGCGGCAACCGGAAGCGCCACCCACAAGAGCGCGGCGATGGCGCTGTAGAGCAGGAAGAGCGGCAATCTGAGCCTTATCATCCCGGCGAGAGGCGGGGCGATCATCGCAAAGCCCGGTACGTACTTCGCGACCATGAGCGAAGGCGGGCCCCAGCGCTCGAACGTGTCCTCGGTCCGCTTCACGCAGGAATCGGGCTCGATCGCGACGCGGCACAGTGTCCGCAGCACGCGGCGGCCGTAGCGCTTGCCGGCGACATACCAGGCGCTATCGGCGATGAGAGACGCGACCAGCGATGCCGCGAGCAGCGGCAACAATCCCATATTGCCCTGCGCCACGAAGGCGCCGGCGATCACCAGCATCGGGACAGCCGGGAGCGGCACGCCGGCCTGCGTCACGAGCACGTTCAGGAACACCACGGTGAGCCCGTGTTGCGCAAGGAGTGCAGTCAATGGGTCCATCGGGAGCGAAGCGGCAGGCGATGAGCTATGTTACGCCATCGCGACGACCTCCTTGCAGGGCGCGAATTTTGAGCGGGTAAGGGAAAGGAACGGCAAGCGCCGAAAAAAACCCGGACAGCGCGAGCGGCCCGGGCAAATCCCAACTTTCATCACAAGAAGAAGCGCTGCGGACGGCGGCTCACGCCGAGTCATCCTCAGCACTTCAATTATTAAAAATCGGCGCTGGTTACGCAACCATGTCATCGCGAATTTTTTTGTTCCTTGAATTACGTTTGTTATGCCTCGCGAGCGCACCATGACGATGCGGCATGCCCCTATTTGGCGCTACGGCAACGTGTGTCGGTCGAGCCGGCGATACTGGATCGCTTCCGCCACGTGCGCCGCACCGACGCGCTCGGCCTGCGCGAGGTCGGCGATCGTGCGCGCGAGCTTGAGCGTGCGGTGATAGCCGCGCGCGGAAATGCCGAGCCGCGCGATCGCCTGCTTGAGGAGTGCGGCGCCCTGCCCGTCAGGCGCGCAGTGCGCGTCGATGTCGCGCGTGGCGAGCCGCGCATTCTCTTTGCCCTGGCGCGCCTTCATGCGGCTGCGCGCCGCGATCACGCGCTGGCGTATCGCACTCGAAGGCTCGCTGCCTTGCGCGCGTGCGAGGTCCTCGGGCGGGACGGCAGGCACTTCGATCTGCACGTCGATGCGGTCGAGGAGCGGCCCGGAGATTTTTCTGCGGTAGCGCAGGACCTGATCGGGCGTGCAATGGCAGCGCCCGTTGTAATGGCCGAGAAATCCGCAGTGACACGGGTTCATCGCGGCGATGAGCTGGAACTGCGCGGGAAACTCCGCCTGACGCGCCGCGCGCGAGACCGTGATGCGACCCGACTCGAGCGGCTCGCGCAGGACTTCCAGCACGTCGCGGTCGAACTCGGGTAATTCGTCGAGGAACAGCACGCCGTGCATCGCCATCGATATCTCGCCCGGCCTCGGGAAACTGCCGCCCCCCACGAGCGCCACCGCGGAAGCGGTGTGATGCGGCGCGCGGTACGGCCGGCGTCTCCACCTCGCAACATCGAAGCCGCCGCTCCCGAGCGATTGGATGGCCGCCGAAGCAAGCGCTTCCTCCGGCGTCATTGGCGGCAGGATGCCGGGCAGGCGCGAGGCCAGCATCGTCTTGCCGGTGCCCGGCGGCCCGACCATCAAAACGCTGTGTCCTCCGGCGGCGGCGATCTCCAGTGCGCGCTTCGCATGCGCCTGGCCCTTCACATCCGCCATGTCGGGATAGCCGTCGGGCGCGGCGGGCGGCATGCCACGGTAGCGGGCGATCGGTTCCACGCCCGCGAGATGCGCGCAGACCTGGAGCAGCGAGCGAGCCGGATAGATCGCCGCATCTTCGACGAGCGCCGCCTCCTGGGCGCTCGCCTCCGGCAGGATGAAAGCCCGCTTTTCGCGTGCGGCGGAGAAGGTCATGGCGAGCGCACCCCGGATCGGCCTCAACTCGCCGGTCAGCGCAAGCTCCCCCGCGAGCTCGTACTCCGCAAGCCGATCGGGCGGCAATTGTCCCGACGCGGCCAGTATGCCAAGCGCAATCGGGAGATCGAACCGCCCGCTTTCCTTCGGCAGGTCGGCCGGCGCGAGGTTGACCGTGATGCGCCGCATCGGAAACTCGAAGCGGGCGTTCTGCAATGCCGCCCGAACGCGGTCCTTGGCTTCCTTCACCTCCGCCTCCGGCAGCCCGACGATGGTGAAGTTCGGTAGCCCGTTCGCGAGATGCACCTCCACCGTGACGAGCGGCGCTTCCATGCCCGAGAGCGCACGGCTGTAGAGGACAGCCAGAGACATGCGAGGTCCCGATCAGTATTGAAAGGATCACGCTTATTAACGCGGCAGACCGCCATGCCGCCGACGCCGGGCCTCGCTCGGTGATCCTTTCTCGTTACGCCTGCTTGTTCCGGGCCTCCAGCTCGGCGACGCGGGCTTCCAGCTCGGCGAGCTTCTGACGAGTGCGGGCGAGCACCTCCCGCTGCACGTCGAATTCCTCGCGCGTGACGAGATCGAGCCGGCTGAAGAACCCCGCCAGCATCGCCCGCATGTTCTTTTCGATATCCGCAGCCGGGCTCTGAGCCAGGACCGCACGCACCCTTTCGTTGATCTCCTCGAACAGTCTCCGGTTTTCCATGAATCGCCTTTCCCAGTATCGATAGCGATTGTCCCACAAGCCGCCCGGCGAAAACGCGGGTTTTACCTCTATGCGCACGACATTGGTGCAGCGGCCGGGAGGCGCGCCTCAAAGCTGTGCATGGCATACACCCGCTTTCCGCGGCTCTACGCCAACCCTCTGACAAGGCGGGAAATATTTGCTGGCACGGTATGTGCTGCCCGGGACCTCGCACTCTCGAATTACTCGAAGAAAGGACGTTAGATATGAAGAAGACTTTGATCGCAGGGATGTTGGCGTTTTCGCCCGGGCTTGCAACCGCTCAACAGGCACCGGCATCGCCACATAACCTCACCGGCAACCTCGGTCTCTACAGCCAGTACATCTTCCGCGGCTTGACGCAGACCGATAAGGATCCGGCGCTGCAGGGGGGCTTCGATTACAGCCACGCACCGAGCGGTTTGTATCTGGGCACGTGGGGCTCCAACATCAGCTGGCTGCGCGATTTCGGCGCCTATACCGGGGGCGGCAGCCTGGAGCTCGACTTCTACGGCGGCATCAAGGGCAACATCGGCAAGTCCGATTTCACCTACGACGTGGGCGGCCTGTACTACTGGTACCCGGGCGATGTCGCACCCGGCTTCCGCAAGGCCGATACCTTCGAGCTGTACGGCGCCCTCGGATGGAAGTGGGTCACCGTCAAGTATTCGCACAGCATGAAGGATGAAACGTTCGGCGTCGCGGACAGCCGCGGCACCTATTACCTCGACATCACCGCGAACGTGCCGCTCGGCGCGACGGGGCTCACCGCGGTGGCGCACTGGGGCAAGCAGAAATTCAAGGGCAGCGCAACGCCCGGTGTCGACAACGACACCGTCGCTTCCTACGAGGACTGGAAGCTCGGGTTGAGTTATGCCCTGCCGAAGGACTTCACGATCGGCGCGTTCTACACGGACACCAGCATGAGCGCGGCGCAGGAGGCGTTCTATACGACAGCTGCGGGCCGGTTTATCGGCAAGGGCACGGGGACGATCTTCATCCAGAAGACCTTCTAGCGATACGCGGGGCCGCTCGCGACGGCGCCCCATTTTCCACGAGGATAGCTATGAAACTAGTCACGGCAATCATCAAGCCGTTCAAGCTCGACGAAGTGCGCGAGGCGCTGTCCGCGATCGGCGTGACGGGGATCACGGTCACGGAGGTCAAGGGCTTCGGCCGGCAGAAGGGGCATACCGAGCTCTACCGCGGGGCGGAATACGTGGTGGACTTTCTGCCCAAGGTGAAGATCGAGGCGGCGATCCGAAGCGAGCTGCTGGACCAGGCGATCGAAGCCATCGAGAAGTCGGCGAACACGGGAAAAATCGGTGACGGAAAGATTTTCGTCTTCGAACTCGAACAGGTCATACGCATACGCACCGGCGAGACCGGCGCGGAAGCGCTATAAGGGGAGCCACGCAAAATGAAGAAACTGCTGACTGTACTTGCGCTCACCGGCGCGCTCGCTTTCCCGGGCATGGCGGCGCACGCGCAGGACAAGCCGGCTGAAAAACCGGCCGCCACGGCACAAGCGCAGGTGCCAGCCGCCGCGCCGGCTGCCGCCGCGGCGCCCGCGCCGAACAAGGGAGACGTGGCGTGGATGCTGGTGTGCACGGTGCTCGTCATCATGATGAGCATTCCCGCGCTTGCGCTCTTCTACGGCGGCATGGTGCGGGCGAAGAACATGCTCTCCGTGCTGATGCAGGTGTTCGTGACCTTTTCGCTGATCGTCGTGCTGTGGTGCATTTACGGTTACAGCCTCGCCTTCACCGAGGGCAACGCCTTCTTCGGCAATTTCGACCGCCTCTTCCTCGGCGGCACGTTCGACCCCGCGAAGGGCGAGTTCGCCATGGCTGCGACCTTCAGCAAGGGCGTGGTCATCCCCGAGCTCCTGTTCGTCGCGTTCCAGGCGACCTTCGCCGCCATTACGTGCTGCCTCATCGTCGGCGCCTTCGCCGAGCGCGCCAGGTTCTCGGCCGTGCTCGTCTTCATGGCGCTCTGGTTCACTTTCTCCTACGCGCCGATCGCCCACATGGTGTGGTTCTGGCCAGGACCGGACGCGTACACCGATCCGAAGCTCGTCGACAGCCTCAATGCGAAAGCGGGACTCATCTGGCAGTGGGGCGCGCTCGATTTCGCTGGCGGCACAGTGGTGCACATCAACGCCGGGGTGGCGGGGCTCGTGGGCGCCTACCTCGTGGGCAATCGCATCGGCTACGGGCGCGAGGCGTTGACGCCGCACAACCTGCCGATGACGATGATCGGCGCCTCGCTACTGTGGGTGGGCTGGTTCGGCTTCAATGCCGGCTCGGCGCTCGAAGCGGGCAACTCCGCCACGCTCGCCTTCATCAACACCTTCCTCGCGACGGCCTGCGCGGTGCTGTCGTGGACCTTCGCCGAATGGCTGGTGAAGGGCAAGCCGTCGATGCTCGGCGCGGCATCCGGTGCGGTCGCGGGACTCGTGGCCATTACTCCGGCAGCCGGCAACGTCGGGCTTTTCGGCGCGTTCGTGATCGGCCTCGCGGCGGGCCTCGTCTGCCTGTGGGCCGTCAATCAGCTCAAGCGCTGGCACGGCGTGGACGATTCGCTGGACGTGTTCGGCGTGCACGCGGTCGGCGGCATCCTGGGCGCTCTGCTGACCGGGGTTTTCAATTCGCAGACGCTCGGCGGCCCCGGTCTCGTCACGGACTGGGTGACCGGGCAGGTCGGCTCCAACCCGATCCTCGATCAGCTGTGGATCCAGGCGAAAGCGGTGGGACTGACGATCGTGTGGAGCGCGATCGTGGCCTACATCGCATACAAGATCGCCGATCTCGTCGTTGGCCTGCGCGTGCCGGAAGAAGAGGAACGCGAAGGCCTCGATATCACTTCACACGGCGAAGCGGCTTACCATTCGTAGCGGACGGCTTGCTCGATGACGGGCGCCTCGCGGCGCCCGTTTTCTTTGAGCCGCCCTGCACGCCGCGGGCGTCCATGCAGCGGTCGGCTACAATAGGCGCTCGACCCGCCGCGTGGCATCGAGGCCTAGCGTGAAGCTCGCATTCATCGTCGATCCGCTCGAGGAATTCAAGATCTACAAGGACACCACCTACGCCATCATGCGCGAGGCGGCGTCGCGCGGACACGCGCTCTACACCCTGCAGCAGGAGGACCTCGCGTGGCAGCGCGGCGGCGTCTCGGCGATCGCGAGCCGGCTCCATCTCACCGGCGACAAAGAGGCGTGGTATCGCAGCGAGCCGCCGGTGGAGAGCGCGCTGGAGCGGTTCGACGCGGTGCTGATGCGCAAGGACCCGCCATTCGACATGGAGTACGTCTACAGCACGTACCTGCTCGAGCTCGCCGAAATGCGCGGCGCGCGGATCATCAACCGGCCGCGCGCGATCCGCGATTACAACGAGAAGATGGCGATCGCCCGCTTCCCCGAGTTCACCGCCCCTTCGCTCGTCACGCGGAAGGAGAGCCTGATCCGCGACTTTCTCGCCGAGCATCGCGACATCATCCTGAAGCCGCTCGACGGCATGGGCGGCATTTCCGTTTTCCGCGTGCACGGGGAAGACCACAACGTCAACGTCATCATCGAGACCGTCACGCACTACGGGCGTCGCACGGTGATGGCGCAGCGCTTCATCCCGGAGATCCGGGAGGGCGACAAGCGCGTGCTCGTGATCGGCGGCGAACCCGTGCCCTACTCGCTCGCGCGCATTCCGAAAAAAGGCGAAACGCGCGGCAACCTCGCCGCGGGGGGAACGGGCACCGCCCGGCCGCTTACCGCGCGCGACCGCGAGATCGCCGCGGCACTCGGCCCCACCTTTGCCGCGGAAGGCCTGCTCCTCGTCGGACTCGACGTGATCGGCGACTATCTCACCGAAGTCAACGTGACGAGCCCCACCTGTTTCCAGGAAATCACCGAGCAGACCGGGTTCAATGTGGCCGGCATGATGCTCGATGTCATAGAGAAAGCCTGATGAACCGCAGTGGCGTAGAATAACGCATCGTTAGGTGCGGCAGGGATCATGATAGGGATACTCATCATTACGCACGGCATGCTCGGCGAGAGCCTCATTCACTGCGCGAGCCACGTGCTCAACAAGCGTCCGCCTCGCCTGCGCCAGCTGGGCGTCACCGCGCAGGACGACCCGCTGCTACTCCTCCCCCAGGCGCGCGAGCTCGTGAAGGAGCTGGACAAGAGCCATGGCGTGCTGATCCTGACGGACATGTACGGCGGCTCGCCTTCCAACATCGCGCAAAAGCTCGTCGTGCCCGGCAAGGTCGAGGCCGTCGCCGGCGTAAGCCTTCCCATGCTCATACGGGCGCTCACCTACCGCGACCGCAGTCTGCAGACGATCGTCACCAAGGCCGTGAGCGGAGGCTGCGAAGGGGTGGTGCGCGTGCCGCCCCCGCTGGCCACCGTTCACAATGCTGCAACAGGAAGTTGAAATCCTGAACCGGCTCGGGCTGCACGCCCGGGCCTCCGCGCGGCTTACTCAGGTCGCAGGCCAGTTCAAGAGCGACGTGTGGGTGAGCCGCAATGGCCGCCGCGTCAATGCGAAAAGCATCATGGGGGTGATGATGCTTGCGGCGGCCAAGGGCACACGCATGGTGATCGAGACCGACGGGCCCGATGAAGCGGCAGCGATGCAGGCGCTCGAGCGACTGATCGCGGACCGATTCGGCGAGGAGGAATGAGCTTCGTCCTCCATGGCGTGGGCGTTTCGGGCGGCATCGCCATCGGCCGCGCGCATCTCGTTTCGCGCGCGAAGCTCGAGGCCGCCCACTACGAGATCCCCGTCTCCCAGGTGGCGGACGAGTGCGCGCGCTACGATGCCGCCGTCGCGACCGTGCGCTCGGAGCTCGAGGACTTGCGCGCAACCGTGCCGGCGTCCGCGCCGGCCGAGTTTGCGGCATTCATCGACCTCCACCTCATGATCCTGAACGACGCGACGCTCTCGGTCATTCCGTGCCGCATCATCGAGTCGGAGCAATGCAATGCGGAATGGGCGCTGCGGGTACAGATGGACGCGCTGCTCGCGCAGTTCGAGGAAATCGAGGACGCGTATCTGCGCGAACGCAGGGCCGACGTGGTGCAGGTGGTCGAGCGCATTATGAAGGCGCTCTACGGCCAGCCGGGCTACACGCCCCCGCCGGCGAGCGATGCGCGGCACAGCCGCGTGCTCGTCGCCCACGATCTCTCGCCGGCCGACGTGGTGCAGTTCAAGCCCCATCAGTTCGCAAGCTTCATTACCGATCTCGGCGGCGCCACCTCGCATACCGCGGTCGTGGCGCGGAGCCTCAACGTCCCGTGCATCGTCGCGCTCCACAATGCGCGCCAGCTGATACGCGAAAACGAGGTGGTCATCGTCGACGGCACGGAGGGCATCGTCATCGTCGATCCGGACCCGCACGTGCTGGCGGAGTACCAGTTCAGGCAGCACGCGTTCGACATCGAGCGCCAGAAGTTGAAGCGCCTGCGCGATACGCGCCCGGTGACCCTCGATGGCATCGCGGTCGAGCTGCAGGCGAATATCGAGCTGCCGGGCGATGTCGTGGCGGCGCGCGAGAACGGCGCCATGGGCGTGGGGCTCTTTCGTACCGAGTTCCTTTTCCTGAACCGCAACGAACTGCCGGACGAAGAGGAGCAGTTCGACGCTTACCGCAGGGTCGTCGAAGGCATGGAGGGGCTGCCGGTCACCATACGCACCTGCGATCTGGGCGCCGACAAGCAGCTCGAAGCGATCAACGGCTCCACCGTCAACCCGGCGCTCGGCCTGCGCGCGATCCGGCTCTCGCTCACGGAGCCGCGGCGTTTTCTCACGCAATTGCGGGCCATGTTGCGCGCCTCGCATTACGGGCGGGTCAACATCCTGATCCCGATGCTCATGAATGCCGCCGAAGTGGACCAGGTGCTGCAGATGATCGCGCAGGCCAAGGCGAGCCTCGAGGCCGAGGGGCTGCCGTACGGCAGTGTGAAGGTGGGCGGCATGGTGGAAGTGCCTGCTGCGGCGCTCGCGCTCGGCATATTGACGCGCAAGCTCGATTTCCTCTCGGTCGGAACGAACGATCTCATCCAGTACGTGCTCGCGGTGGATCGCAGTGACGACACGGTGGCGCATCTCTACGATCCACTGCATCCCGCGGTGCTCAATCTCCTCGCCCATATCTTCCGCGCCGCGGCCAAGGCGAATGTCCCGGTCGCGCTATGCGGCGAGATGGCCGGCGATGTGCGGCTCACGCGCCTGCTCCTCGCCCTGGGGCTGCGCCAGTACTCGATGCACTCGGCGCACCTCCTCGACGTCAAGCAGAACATCCTCAAATCCAACCTGCAGCAGATCCGGCCGATCGCGCTGAGGATGCTACGCACCGAGAACCCGGAGAAGCTGCGCGCGCTCCTCGCCCGCCTGAACGCCTGAGTCGTTCGCCGGGGCGCGGTGCCCGAGCCGCGATTTGACAATCGGTGGAGGCCGCTGTAAGTTAGGCGCCCGTTTTCTCGCGCCGATTTGATATTTCAGCTTGCGGGCGCGTTATAAATCCGGCTAAAGAGATGCCGCAACATGAGTCTTCTCAAGACCCCGGACGCAAGCCGTGACCGGGGTTTTTTTATGGACGGAAGCGTACAACAATCGGTCGGCATCGTCGCCCCGCAGGTCGCGAGGTTCAGCGAGCCGATTGCACTGAAGAGCGGCGCGGTCATCGACGAGTACGAGCTCGTCTACGAGACCTACGGGACGCTCAACGGCACACGCTCGAACGCGGTGCTTGTCTGTCACGCGCTCAACGCCTCGCATCACGTGGCCGGCGTCTACGCCAACGATACCGGCAACATCGGTTGGTGGGACAACATGATCGGGCCGGGGAAGCCGGTCGACACCAATCGCTTCTTCGTGATCGGCGTGAACAACCTCGGCGGCTGTCACGGCTCCACCGGCCCGAGGAGCCTCAATCCCAGGACCGGCAAGCCGTGGGGCGGCGCCTTTCCCGTGGTGACGGTCGAGGACTGGGTGGCGACCCAGGCGCGGCTTGCGGATCACCTGGGCATCCGGCAGTTCGCGGCCGTCATGGGCGGCAGCCTCGGCGCCATGCAGGCGCTCACATGGACGACCATGTTCCCGGCTCGATTGCGGCATTCGATCGTGATCGCCTGCACGCCGAGCCTCTCCGCACAGAACATCGCGTTCAATGAGGTTGCGCGTCAGGCTATCATCACCGACCCGGATTTTCACGGCGGCGACTATTACGCCCACGGCACGACGCCGAAGCGCGGGTTGCGCGTCGCGCGCATGGTGGGGCACATCACCTACCTGTCCGACGACGAGATGGCGAGCAAGTTCGGCCGTCAGTTGAAGCACGGCAGGCTCGGTTACTCTTTCGATACCGAATTCGAAATCGAGTCGTATCTCCGCCACCAGGGAAATAAATTCGCCGAGTACTTCGACGCCAACACGTATCTGCGCATCACCAAGGTACTCGACTATTTCGACCCGGCGCTCGAGCACGGCGGAAGCCTGGTCCGCGCGCTGGCAGCGGCGCAGGCAAGGTTTCTCGTGATCTCGTTCACCACCGACTGGCGTTTCTCCCCGGAACGCTCGCGCGAGATCGTCGCCGCGCTGCTCGACAGCAAGCGCGAGGTCACCTATGCGGAAATCGATGCGCCGCACGGCCACGACGCCTTCCTGCTCGATGACGCCCGCTATCATCGCCTCGTCGCCGCATATTTCGATCGCATCGCCGAGGAAACGCGGGCGGCCGAAGCGTGTGCGCGAGCCAAAGCATGAGCGCAAACGGCAACGGCATCCAGCGCTCGGACTTCGCCGCGATCGCGGAGTGGGTGCGGCCGGGTTCGCGCGTGCTCGACCTGGGATGCGGCGACGGCACGCTGCTCAAATACCTCAACTCGCGGCGCGGCGTATCAGGCTATGGCGTGGAGATCTCCGACGAGAAGGTGCTCGCGTGCGTGAAGAACGGCGTGAACGTCATCCAGGGCGATCTCGAGCGCGGGCTCGCGGAATTCGAGGATCGCTCCTTCGATTACGTGATCCTGTCCCAGACGATCCAGGCGGTGAAAAACAGCGAACGCATCATCAAGGACATGCTGCGGGTCGGCCGTGAGGGGATCGTCACCTTTCCCAACTTCGGCTATTGGAAGAACCGGCTGCACGTCGTGACGGGCCACATGCCGGTCTCCGAGAACCTGCCGTACCAGTGGTTCGATACGCCCAACGTCCACCTCTGCACCATCGCGGATTTCGAGCGCTTCTGCGAGGAGCGGCGCATCCGCATCGTCGAGCGCAAGGTGCTCACGAACGGAGCGGCGGTCACGTTCCTGCCCAACCTGCGCGGCGCGCTCGCGATTTATCACTTCGGCAACGGCGGTTGATTCATATGAACCGCCACGGCCGCGAGGCAAATCCCTTAAGAAAATGCTTCTTTAAGCCTGGGGTGCCGGCGCAAGCTGCGCGCGCATGAGCATGAGCAGCGCGATCCCGGGCAGCGCGATCAGGAACGTAAGCAGGAAGAAGGGCGCCCAGCCGAGCGCGCTCACCAGCACCCCCGAAGCCGGTCCGACATAGACGCGCCCCACCGCGGCGAGCGCGGAGAGCAAGGCGTACTGCGTCGCCGAGAAGCGCCTGTCGCACAACGACATGAGCAGTGCCACGAAAGCCGCCGTGCCCATGCCCCCGCACAGGTTTTCGAGCCCCACCGCAACGACCATGAGCGAATAATTCTTGCCCACGATCGCAAGCAGCATGAAACCGAGGTTGGTCACCGCCTGGAGCAGCCCGAAACTCAATAGCGCCCGGTAGAGGCCAAGGCGCACCATCCACGCGCCGCCGATGAGCGCCCCCATGATGGTGGCCGCAAGCCCCAGCACTTTGTTGATCGCGCCGACTTCGGTCGCGGTGAATCCCGCGCCTTGGATGAGGAATGCGGTGGTGAGGCTGCCGGCGAAGGCGTCGCCCAGCTTGTAAAGCACGATGAGGACGAGAAGCAGCCACGCGCCCTCGCGCGAGAAGAATTCCTTCAACGGTTCCGCTATCGCCTTGCTCAAGGTTTCGGGCGGCCGCCCCGGCCGGTCGGGCTCCGGAGCGAACCACGTTGCGAGCATCCCCACGCCCATGAGCGCGCCCATCACGAGATACATCGCGCTCCAGCCGAGGAACTGGTCCGCCAGGATCAAAGCCCCGCCGCCGGAGACGAGCATCGCGACGCGGTATCCCAGCACCGAGATCGCGGCGCCGGGACCGCGTTCGGCGTCGCGCAGCACGTCGGTGCGATAGGCATCGAAGACGATGTCCTGCGAGGCGGAAAGGAACGCGACGGCGAACGCGACGCCCGCGAGCAGCCACGGCGATGCGCGCGGGTCGAGCGTACCCATGAAGGCGATCGAGCCCAGGAGCGCCAGCTGCGTGATGAGGAGCCAGCCGCGGCGACGCCCGAGAAAAGGCGGCGTAAAGCGGTCCATCAGCGGCGCCCACAGGAATTTGTAGGTGTAGGGCTGCCCGACCAGCGTGAAGAGGCCGATCGTCTTGATGTCGACCGCCTCCACCGCGAGCCAGGCCTGCAGCGTGCCGGCGGTCAGCGCGAGCGGCAGTCCCGAGGCAAAGCCGAGGAGCAGCACCGCCGCGATGCGGGGGCTGCGGAAAACAAGCAGGTAATCGGCCGCGTGCGCCCGCTCGCTCACGGGCGCCGCGCCTCAGAGCTTGTGGTCATAGTCGATGACGAGCGGCGCATGATCGGAGAAGCGCTGCGCCTTGTAGATCGCCGCGCGCTTCCCGCTGGCCGCAAGTTTCGGGGTGGCGATGTGGTAGTCGATGCGCCAACCGACGTTCTTCGCCCACGCCTGCCCGCGGTTCGACCACCACGTGTATTGTTCGGGCCTCTGGTCGATGCGCCGGAACACGTCCACCCAACCAAGCTCATCGAACACGCGCGTCAGCCATTCGCGCTCCTCAGGCAGAAAGCCCGAGTTCTTCCGGTTCCCGCGCCAGTTCTTGAGATCGATCTCGCGGTGCGCGATGTTCCAGTCGCCGCACAGCACGATATCGCGGCCTTCGTCCCTCAACTTCCTGAGATGCGGAAAAAAGTGCTCCATGAAGGCGAACTTGACCTGCTGGCGCTCCGGGCCGCTCGACCCCGAGGGCAGATACACCGATATCACGCTCAGGTTGCCGAAGTCGGCGCGCAGATAGCGCCCTTCCCGGTCGATGTCCTCGAGGCCGATGCCCTCGCTCACCTTGGACGGCAGATGCTTCGTGTACAGCGCAACGCCGCTGTATCCGCGCTTGTGCGCGCAGTGAAAAAAGCTCTTGAATGCGCCGGGCGACACGATATCGGGTGTCAGATCGCCAGGTTGTGCCTTGACTTCCTGCAGGCAGACGACGTCGGCTTTCTGGCGGGCGAGCCACTGGAACAAACCCTTCTTCGCCGCGGAACGGATTCCATTGAGATTGAGGGTGATAATGCGTAACATAGCGCGCAAATCGAACTACGCAACCATGACCGACTTCAGACGGGACTTCATCCGGTTTGCGATCGCAAGAAAGGCGGTGCGTTTCGGGGAGTTCAGGACCAAGGCCGGCCGCCTGTCACCGTATTTTTTCAATTCCGGGTTTTTCAACGACGGCGAGTCGCTCAATCAACTCGCGCAATTCTACGCGAAAGCCATACTCGCGTCCGGGGTCGAGTTCGACATGCTGTTCGGCCCCGCCTACAAGGGTATTCCGCTGGTTGCCGCGGTTGCCGTGACGCTGGCGCAAGCCGGACACAACAAGCCGTATTCCTTCAATCGCAAGGAGATGAAGGATCACGGCGAGGGCGGAAGCATCATCGGCGCGGCGCTCGCGGGACGCGTGCTGGTCGTCGACGATGCGATCTCCGCCGGCACGGCGGTGCGCGAATCCTATGACATCATTCGCTCGAGCCGCGCCACACCATGCGCCGTCATGGTCGCGCTCGATCGCATGGAACGGGGCGTGGGAGAGTTGTCCGCGGTACAGGAAGTCGAGCGCACCTTCGGAATTCCGGTCATCAGCATCGCCACACTCGACGATCTCGTAAGCTATCTCGAATCCGATCCCGGCCATAAACGCGATCTCGCGGCCGTGAACAGGTACCGCGAGCAATACGGAGTGAAAGCCCATGCGTGAACGACAACACAAGCTCTTCGCCCTCCTCCTCCTCGCCGCAGCGGGCATCGTCGCCTCCCCTGCGATGGCGCAATCCAAGCCCGGGCGGTTCGTGTGCTGGAAGGACAAGAGCGGGAAAGTAGTCGGATGCGGGGATACCATTCCGCCGGAATATCGCGACAATGCCGCCGCCGAGCTCGACCGCAGGGGACTCAAACGCGCGAACGTGGAATCCGCCGAGGAGGCCGCAAGGCGGCGCGCACAGGAGGAGGCAACGGCGCGGCAGAAAGCGGAAGAGCAAAGGCGCCTTGCGGACCGGCAGCGGCTGGACGCCGCGTTGCTCAACACCTACGCGAGCGAAAAGGAGATCGACGACCGGAAAAACCGCGAGCTGCAGCAGATCGATCTTGCGATCGTCCAGCTCCAGGCGCCGCTCAAGAACGCGACCGACCGTTACAACGACGCGAGCAAGCGCAATGCGAAGGAGGACATGGCGCGCGCGGCCGCAGAGAAGGAGAAATACGAGCGCGAGATCGCGGACAAGGAGAAGGATAAAGTGGAGATCAACGAGCGCTATGCCGCGCAGAAGAAACGCTATCTCGAGCTTCGGAGCGGTGGCCAGAGCGCGGCCGCCGTGCCCGTTTCAGCGCCCGCCAAGCCGAAGAAATAGCTGGCGCTAGGCGGAGAGCCTGCGCTTCAGTATCTCATTGACCTCCCGTGGATTTGCCTTGCCGCCAGTCGCCTTCATCACCTGGCCGACGAGGGCGTTGAACGCCTTCTCCTTGCCGCCGCGATAGTCGGCGACCTGTTGCGCGTTCGCCGCGAGCACTTGGTCCACGATCTTCTCGAGCTCGCCGCTGTCTGAAATCTGCTTCAGGCCCTTCGCCTCTATGTAAGCTCGTCCCTCGACATGTAGCATGGGTAAAGTGATATTCGCGACGCCTGCAACTTTTCCATCCCACAGGTCAGGAAAAACTACATCCTTTGCTATCTTTGCCGAAATCGTTCCATCTGAAATTTGACCGATCAACCATGCGAGAGCATCCGGCTTAAGAGGGGACTCCAAAATTGGAATGTTATGTTTGTTCAAATAGGCGGATAGTTCACCCGTCACCCAGTTTGCTGCCAGCTTCGGATCTGCCTGCCGCGCGACTGCTTCGAAATAGTCGGCTACTTCACGACTGCCTGTTAATACGACCGCATCATACGATGTCAAACCGTATGCCTCAATAAATCGTTCGCGTTTGGCGGCGGGCAGCTCCGGAAGTTGAGCCTCGACTTGCGCGACCCACGCCTCACTCACCTCGAGCGGCAGCAGATCGGGGTCCGGAAAGTAGCGGTAGTCGTGCGCGTCTTCCTTGGTGCGCAGCGAGCGCGTCTCGTCCCGCTCCGGGTCGTAGAGCCGCGTCTCCTGCACCACCGTGCCGCCGTCTTCGAGTATGTCGATCTGGCGCCGCACTTCGTACTCGATCGCGCGCTCTAGGAAACGGAAGGAGTTGAGGTTCTTGATCTCGCAGCGGATCCCGAGCGTTTCGGTTCCCAGCGGGCGCACCGAGACGTTGGCGTCGCAGCGGAACGAGCCCTCCTGCATGTTTCCGTCGCAGATATCGATCCAGCGCACGAGCGCGTGCAGCGCTCTCGCGTAGGCGACCGCCTCCTGCGCGGAGCGCATCTCCGGCTCGGACACGATTTCGAGGAGCGGCGTGCCGGCGCGGTTCAAATCGATGCCGGTGGCGCCATGAAAATCCTCGTGCAACGATTTGCCCGCGTCTTCCTCGAGGTGGGCGCGGGTGAGGTGGATCCGCTTCTCCGCGCCCTCGATCTCGATCGGAACGGCGCCGCCCACCACAATGGGCAGCTCGTACTGGCTGATCTGGTAGCCCTTGGGCAGATCGGGGTAGAAATAATTCTTCCGCGCGAACACCGAACGACGGTTGATGTGCGCCCCCACCGCGAGCCCGAAACGGATCGCACGTTCCACCGCGCCGCGGTTCAGCACCGGCAGCACGCCGGGCAGCGCGATATCGACCGCGCTCGCCTGCGTGTTCGGCGGCGCGCCGAAATCCGTCGAAGCGCCCGAGAAAATCTTCGAGCGCGTCGAGAGCTGCGCGTGCGTCTCAATCCCGATGACCGTTTCCCACTTCATGGTGAAAGTCTATTTAACCGCCAAGGCCGCCAAGAGCGCCAAGAAAAACAAGATGAGTTCTGCCGATCATCGACCCTTCGTTCACACAAGATCGCAATCCTGTTGCCAATTTGATTGGATTCTCCTGGCGGTCTTGGCGCTCTTGGCGGTTCATAGAACTTCAATACCGGGAGGGACGCGCTCGTGCCAGTCGGTCGCGAGTTGGTACTGGT